>CAIUKP010000392.1 GCA_903899675.1 uncultured Bacteroidota bacterium
GGTATGGTAATCGGTGCCGCACATGCCACCAAGCAGTGGCCGGTAAAACACTGGATAGTACTTTGTAGGCGCATTTCTTTTCCGATTATTTTACTGGGCGGAAAAGAGGATCAAGTAAATGGAGCGGCCATTGCAGCGATCGACCCAATTAAAATATACAATGCCTGTGGTAAGTTTTCACTTCACGAGAGTGCCGAACTAGTTAAAAAGGCTCGATTGATGATTACCCATGATACCGGCTTAATGCATATAGCAGCAGCTTTTCATCAACCAATCATTAGTATTTGGGGAAATACGGTTCCCGCATTTGGGATGACGCCTTATTATGGAACACAGCCAGTTCCCAATCGCCGGGCAGAAGTTGAACTCAGCTGCCGTCCTTGCAGTAAAATCGGCTACAACCGCTGCCCAAGAGTTCATTTTAATTGCATGGAAAAACAAAACCTACCCCAAATACAGCAATGGGTGCAGGAGCTAATGGAAAGGAAATAAGAGGTATAGTTTGCATAAAAAAACCCGCCTATTAGGCGGGTTCTCACTGATTGATCAGCTATTTTATAAAGTTTTCAGCACTTCATTCATACTTCTAACAGCTTCTGCACTTTTATTGAACATTGCTTGCTCGGTTTCGGTTAATTCCAGCGGTAGAATTTTCTCCCAGCCATTCTTACCAATTACAACCGGAACCCCTAAACAAATATCAGACTGCCCATATTCGCCATTCAAACTCACGCAGCAGGTAAATAGTTTTTTCTCATCCCGCACAATGCTTTCAACTAGGGCAGCACCTGCTGCACCCGGGGCATACCAGGCAGAAGTGCCCAATAATTTGGTAAGGGTTGCACCTCCTACCATGGTATCCGAAACAATTTGCTCTTGTTGAGCAGCGGAAAGAAATTGGGTAACCGGAATACTATTCCAGGTTGCTTTACTTATCAGCGGAATCATCGTAGTGTCGCCATGGCCGCCAATTACGATTGCATTTAGGTCACTTGGGCTGCAAGCCAGGTGCTGACTTAACTGATATTTGAATCTTGCACTATCTAATGTACCTCCCATACCAATGATACGGTTTTTAGGAAGTCCAGTACTGGTAAGTGCCAGGTACGTCATGGTATCCATCGGATTGCTGATCACAATGATGATGGCATCCGGTGAGTACTGCAATATGTTTTGCGTAACGCCTTTTACAATACCGGCATTGGTACCAATCAATTCTTCTCTCGTCATTCCCGGTTTGCGGGGAATTCCGGAAGTAATTACTACTACATTCGACCCAGCAGTTTTTGCATAATCATTCGTGCTTCCTGTAATGCGGGTATCAAAACCCAACAGGGTAGCGGTTTGCATCATGTCTTGTGCCTTTCCTTCGGCGAGACCTTCTTTAATGTCTAACAAAACCAGGTCATCGGCCAGTTGGGCACGGGCAATATTATCGGCAGTGGTGGCTCCTACGGCTCCGGCACCTACAACAGTAATTTTCATAAGCAGATATTGATTGAGTAAATTTTTTTTACTCGGCAAAGTTAGTATTTGGCAGGATGTTATGCAGTAAAAAACGCAAAAACAATGTTATTTTCTTTGTAAAACAGCCAATAATTCGCCAATTACAAAAGGGTGATCAGGCACCGACCAGTACTGCACCAGTTTCCGATTGGCATCATATACCGCAACAAAGGGGGTATAGCTAATAGTATAGTACGGTGCAATAAAATAACGAGTGTCTCTGCCCACCAACACATTTTGAAATAAATTCAGGTGGTATTTTTTACTAAAGGCATTCAGTTCATCCACTGATTTATAGGCGGCCATTACCAACAAGGTATTTTGCAAACTATCTGAATGGCGAATCAGTTGCTCTGTAGTTTCCAAACAATGTCCACATTCAGGCGAAAAATAAATCAGGGTGTAATACGGATAATTATACGCATTGCTGCTGCTGTATTTGCTGCTGTCGGTAAGCATTAATTCAAATACCGGTAATTTTTTGTTTTTTAAAAAGGGAGGTACGGTATCCTGACCAATAGTTTGTGTAGCTATCAGTAATAGAAAACTTACAATCAGCAGACGGAATGTTTTCATGATAAAAATTATGAGGGGGGATTGGATTTTATTTGCTCCATCATCCGCAATTCTTTGGCATCCTGTAAAAATTCAGAGGCAAAGATGAATTTGTTCAGCAGTTCGTTTTTGCTGAAGATGATGTCTTTATTACTGCCTTCCCATTGTTTGCGACCTTGGTGTAAATAAATAATATGGTCGCCAATTTCCATCACACTATTCATGTCGTGCGAAACAACAATCGTAGTAATATTATACTCGCGAGTGATTTCCTGAATTAGTTTATCAATTACCATCGAAGTTTGCGGGTCGAGGCCCGAATTGGGCTCATCGCAAAATAAATATTGGGGATTCATTACAACTGCCCGGGCAATGCCTACCCTTTTCTTCATGCCCCCGCTGATTTCTGCCGGATATTTTTTATGCGCATCCTTAAGATTTACCCGATCTAGTACTTCGGTAGCTCGCTTTCTTTTTTCGGCGGCAGTCCACTTGGTAAACATATTTAGTGGAAATAATACATTCTCTTCAACCGTCATCGAATCAAACAAGGCCGTTCCTTGAAATAGCATGCCAATTTGTTGTCGCAGCATTTTGCGCTCGTCTTGTTCCATCTCGAGCATGTTCTTGCCATTAAAAAGAATTTTCCCTTTTTCTGGGGTAAATAAACCAACCATGCATTTGGTTAACACAGTTTTTCCACTTCCACTGGTTCCAATAATCAGATTGCATTTGCCGGCTTCCATCACCGCACTGATGTCTTCGAGAATGATTCTTTCTCCAAAGCTTTTGGATAAATGCTGTACCTCAATCATGATGTTTGAGTTGAATAATAACAGACCCTTTCGCGAAAGTATCTATTAAAGCTACTATAAAATTTGTAATCGAAGTAAATCATCCAGCGTATCACGACGGCTGATTAACCGGGATGTACCATTTTCAATTAATACCTGCGCCGGTTTAAAGCGGGCATTGTAATTACTGGCCATTTCGTAACCATACGCCCCTGCATTATAAAAAACCAGGTAGTCGCCCTCTCTGATTTCTGCCAGCGCCCTGTTTTCGGCAAACTGATCGGTTTCGCAAATGTTTCCGGTAATGGTATATATTTTTTCTGGTGCGTTGGGATGGCTGATATTCTTGATGCGATGGTAGGCATCGTAAAACATCGGTCTGATCAAGTGATTAAAACCACTGTTGATGCCGGCAAATAAAATTTGCCCACTTTGTTTTAATACATTCACCTTGGTAATCAGGTAGCCACATTCACTCACTAAAAATTTACCTGGCTCAAACCATATTTCCAATTGCTTCCCAAATTTTCTTTGAATTTCTGCTTGTATTTCGGCGGTTTTGCTTCCCAGTTCCTTCAAGTCGGTACCGGTTTCATTATCCTGATAAGGGACCTTAAATCCACCACCCAGATCAATACATTTTAATTCGGGGAAATTTGGAATCAGGTCTATTAAAAGTCGGGCAACCTGCAAAAAAACTGCTACATCTTTTATTTCACTGCCCGTGTGCACATGTAAGCCAGATATTTGCAGATTATGGGTTTTTACCAGGTCTAATACCAGCTGGATATCTTCAAGCGGAATTCCAAATTTGCTTTTTTCGTGACCGGTAGAAATTTTCAAATTACCCCCTGCCATAATGTTAGGGCGCAGGCGGATGCCAACCGGATAGGAATGACCAAATCGAGCCCCAAATTTTTCTAGGTTGCTCAGGCTATCTATATTAATATGGATTCCCAGTTCGGTAGCTGCTACAATTTCTTCAAAAGCTATTCCATTGCTGGTATATAATATTTTGTTGGGCGAACAACCTGCCTGAATAGCCAGATATGCTTCATTAATAGAGCTACAATCAATTCCACAGCCCAGATTATTAATCAGCCGAAGAATATTTATATTGGTTAGTGATTTACAAGCATAAAAAAAACGGGTAGAAGCTGGGTTAAAAGCGGATTGTAATAATTGGTATTGTTCGGCAATTTTTTCTCCATCATATACATACAGGGGAGTTCCAAACTCGTCGGCTAACTGCCGCAATACCTCGTTTGAAAGGGGGTTGAACATATGCGAATATACTATACTTGTAGGGAGGATGTGAGCCTAAGATTATACTTCAGCCGGTGATTGGGGAGTTTCATCAGCCTCAGCCTGAGTTGTGTTTATGTTAGATTCTTCCTTTGACAAGGTTTCTTCCGATGGCAACTCTTCATCAGCCTTTGTTTCTTCAGCAACTGGCCAATCCGTAAAGTCTTCGGGCTTTACTACCGTTGCTTCTACTATCTGATCAGCTAACACTTCTTTTATTTCAGGCAAATCTCCGGATGAGTTGATGCCGAAATAATCCATAAAATTTTGTGAAGTGGCATACACCAAGGGTCTTCCCGGTAAATGTTCATTTCTACCGCTGATGATGATGAGTTCTTTTTCCAACAATTTTTGAATACTGTAATCGCTGTTCACACCCCGAATGGCTTCTATTTCTCCTTTTGTAATGGGTTGCTTATAGGCGATGATGGAAAGCGTTTCTAGCGCAGCATTGGAAAGCCGCTTTAAAAATTTATCTCCATTCAATTGCGAAATGGTGGGATGGTATAACGATTTTGTTAAAAACTGCCAGCCACCCCCGCTTTGTTTTACTTCGAAAGGATAAAATTCAGCACTGTATTTTTCTCGAATACCTTCTAGGGCTGTATTAATTTGTTGAATAGTAGCTCTTTCCTCCATAAATCCGAAAGCATTGTTAATCAGTTCCAGAATGTCTGCAGCTGTAAGCGGCTTTTCGCTGGCAAAAATTAATACTTCTATGTGGGGTATAATCTGACTAAGCTCCATGGTAGGTTAATAAGGGTATCCAGGTAAAAGGTTTACTACAATCAGGAGCCTTGCAATGCAGCGGCACCACTTACTATTTCGGTTAATTCGGTAGTAATGGCAGCTTGTCTTGCTCTGTTGTAACTTATTTTTAAAGATTTCAGTAATTCATTGGCATTATCACTGGCCTTATCCATGGCAGTCATGCGTGCACCATGTTCACTGGCATTACCATCTAATACTGCCTTATACAATTGCGTATTTAAAATTTTAGGCATTAATTCGGCAATCAACTGATCTTTTGCAGGCTCAAAAATAAAGTCTGACTTTTTTTCACCGGCCTTCTTGGCAACTTTGGGTATTGGTAAAAATCTTTCTGCCACAAATCGCTGGGTGCCAGCATTTTTAAATTCACTGTATACTAGTTCCACTGCATCAAATTCCTTGCTTTCAAAAGCAACCATCGCGGCAGCGGCTGCTTCCTGCACCTGAGAAAAACTGAGCTTTAGATAAATATCTTTAAAACGGGCGTCGGTTTTAAATCCGGCTTTCGTCATGCCTTCCCATCCTTTTTTGCCAATATTCCAAATGGTAATGTTACCCTTTTTGTGTTGGGCAGCATATTTTTCGGCAATCGTAGCTTTGGCTAACTTAATAAGATTGGCATTGTATCCTCCACACAAACCACGGTCGCTGGTAATCACAATCAGCAATACTTTTTCAATTGTTCTTTCCTCGGCTAGTTTAATGGAAACCCCTCCATCTAAATTACTCACAATATTACTCAGCATTTCCTGCAACTTATTGGCATAAGGCCTCATCTGGGTTATTGCATCCTGTGCTCTGCGCAACTTGGCAGCACTCACCATTTTCATGGCTTTGGTAATTTGCTGAGTGCTCTGTACACTTTTAATCCGACTCCGTACTTCTTTTAACTGACCTGCCATATATAAATAATTTCAATGTTTATAGTCTGGAAATAGTTCCCATCATTTGGCTCTATTGAATGCCCCACTCGTTTGGGTTGCAAAACTAACCAAAACGGGGTGAAATTCCATTGATATGTGCAAAAATCCCGTCGATTCAGCCGGAAAAATGTTTCCAGTAGCTGCCATTACAACCGGTAAGTGAGTCCAAGTCCATTCGCACCAACCCCCCACTGCAGTTTTTTCGCTTGATCGTAAATAGCTTTACCATTTTTCTGGTGCGCAAAGTATTGAACCAGATCTAAAACCAATAAAAAACTACCCTGAATTACCAAACTATTCCCAAATCCGATATTCCGGTCGTTTTGCAACCGCAGTCCTTTCTCTTTCATATATAAACCGGTCATAATGTATGCAATATCCAGTCCGGAATTCAGTAATAGCAGCTTTTCAACGGTTTTTTGTTCCTGTAGGAGGTCTGCAGGCGTAATTTTTTGTTTAAGCTGCATTTTTAAGGCCCAAATACCCAATCCTGCAATTGCGAGGTTTACTGTATTCCAATAGGCATTCATTTGATGCAGGTAACGGGTACTTCCGGTGGTATTGGTGGCAGAAATGCTCCCCTGAACAATATTGGCTGCTGCCCATGAGCCCAGCACATACAAATGATTTTGATTGATGGTTAGCCTCCGCTTGTTTAGCGAGTCCCAAACATTGTTTTGAGCCTTTACAAAAGGCCCCATCAGCAGCAGGCAGCAAACAAAAGAAATAGTTGAATAGCGCATAATTATGTTAAGTTTTCAGATAAATCTGGCAGGTAAACCCCGATTGCCTGAGTATGGTGTCAAATTGTTTACCTTTGACGGCTCAAAAAAGATGTGTCAAATTGTCGTTTCCGGCATTTCAGCACCTTTTTTGGCTACACAATTGAATCTATCAAAGAATTAAAAAAATATGTTCAAATTTATCTCAAAGTTATTGGGCGGCAGCAAAAGTGAAAAAGATGTTCAGAAAATAATGCCGGTAGTTCAACAGGCGCTTTCATTTGGAGAGCCCTTGTCTGGTATAAGCAATGATGCACTCCGCAATAAAACTGCTGAATTTAAGGCTCGTATCCAGGCTCACTTGGCATCTATCGATGCCGAAATATTGGAATTGAAAACGGCTGCTGAGCAATTGCCAGTAGAAGATATTCATGGAAGAGATGAAATTTATCGCAGCATTGATAAGCTGAAAAAAGAACGGGATAAAAAAATTGAAGAAATTCTATTTACCATTCAGCCCGAAGCTTTTGCCGTTGTTAAAGAAACTGCCCGCCGATTTACCCAGCAAACTGAAATGCGCAGCACGGTTACTCAGTTAGATCGTGATTTATCTGTTCGTAAACCCTACATTACTATTCAGGGTAACGAGTCTGTTTTTAGCAATAGCTGGACGGCCGGTGGAGGAAAGATTACCTGGAATATGGTACATTATGATGTGCAGCTGATTGGCGGTTCCGTTTTACATCAAGGAAAAATTGCTGAAATGGCTACCGGTGAAGGTAAAACATTGGTATCTACCTTACCCGCCTACCTGAATGCGCTGGCCGGAGAAGGGGTTCACATAGTAACTGTAAACGATTACCTGGCAAAAAGAGATAGTGAATGGAACGGTCCTTTATTCGAATGGCTCGGTTTACGGGTTGATTGTATTGATAAGCATGAGCCCAACAGCGAAGCCCGTCGCAATGCCTATCTGGCTGATATTACTTATGGAACCAATAACGAATTTGGTTTCGATTACCTGCGCGATAACATGGTGCATGCACCCGAAGAAATGGTGCAGCGCAAGCACCATTTTGCTATGGTGGATGAGGTGGATAGTGTATTGATTGATGATGCTCGTACCCCCTTGATTATTTCCGGCCCAGTAGGGCATGTTACTGGTGAACAACAGTTTTTTGAACTAAAACCCCGGATTGAAAAACTGGTGGATGCGCAGAAAAGAGCAGCCAATCAGTTTTTAAATGAAGCCCGCAAAAAAATTGCCGACGGAAATGATGATCCAAAAGATGGTGGATTGGCTTTATTCAGAGCACACAGAGGATTACCCAAAAATAGTGCCCTGATTAAATTTTTAAGTGAACCAGGTATTCGGGTGATTTTGCAGAAAACCGAAAATTATTATCTCGCCGATCAGTCGAAGGAAATGCCCAAAGCCGACGAAGAACTCTATTTCTATATAGAAGAGAAAAATAATTCGGTTGAGCTTACAGAAAAAGGGATTCAACTAATTACACGTGCTGGGGAAGACACTCAGTTTTTTGTGCTGCCCGATATCAGCATGTCGTTATCCGCAGTAGAAACCGAATTAAATATAACTGCTGAAGATAAAATTCACCGCAAAGAAGCTATCATTAACGAATATTCAGTTAAGGCCGATCGTATACATACGGTCCATCAGTTGTTAAAAGCATATACCCTATTTGATAAAGATGTGGAGTATGTTGTGATGGATGGATCCGTAAAAATAGTAGATGAACAAACCGGACGTATTCTCGATGGCAGAAGATACTCAGATGGATTACACCAGGCAATTGAAGCCAAGGAAAATGTAAAAATTGAAGCCGCCACGCAAACCTATGCCACGGTAACTCTGCAGAATTATTTCAGGATGTACCATAAATTGGCGGGTATGACGGGTACTGCCGAAACAGAAGCGGCTGAACTATGGGATATTTACAAGTTAGATGTGGTAAGTATACCAACCAATGTACTGGCTATTCGGAAAGATGAAGAAGATTTATTGTTCAAAACCAAGCGCGAGAAATTTAAAGCGGTAATAGAAGAGATTATCCGTTTACGCGAAGCCAATCGTCCGGTGCTGGTGGGAACCACTTCCGTTGAAGTAAGTGAATTGCTCAGCCGGATGCTGAACCAAAACAAAGTTCCGCACAACGTACTCAACGCCAAACAACACGCCAGGGAAGCACAGATTGTAGTTGAGGCGGGCTTTGCAGGGGCTGTAACCATTGCCACCAATATGGCCGGTCGCGGTACCGATATTAAACTGGGGCCGGGTGTAAAGGAAGCGGGTGGATTGGCCATTCTTGGAACGGAAAGGCATGAATCTAGAAGGGTAGATCGCCAGTTGAGAGGTAGGGCGGGTAGGCAGGGAGATCCTGGTTCGTCTTTGTTTTTTGTATCGCTGGAAGATGATTTGATGCGGATGTTTGGCAGTGAGCGGATTGCCAAAGTGATGGATTTTGCTGGATACAAAGAAGGCGAAGTGATTCAAGAGCGCATGATTACCAAATCTATTGAGCGGGCGCAGAAAAAAGTTGAAGAAAACAATTTCGGAATTCGGAAGCGTTTGCTGGAATATGATGATGTAATGAATAAACAGCGAACCGTAATATACACTAAACGAAATCACGCATTGTTTGGAGAAAGACTTGCCCTCGATTTAGATACTGCCTTTTATTCTGTTGCAGAAGAACAAGTGGCTGCTTATAAAGACATGAATGATTTTGAGGGATTCCGCCTTGCTGTTATTGTGAACTTTGGAATTGATGTTCCTTTTTCTGAAGCCGAAATGAACAAAGGGTCACATGCTGCTTTAGCTGAAAAATTATACCTGGCTGCCATCAGTTCTTATGAGAGAAAAAAGGCGGATATGAGCAAGCAGGCAATTCCTGTATTCAATAATATTCGTGTTCAACAGGGGCGCAAAATAGATAATGTAGTGGTGCCATTTACCGATGGCAGAAAAATGATACAGGCCTTGGCTAATCTGCAACTAACCTTAGATTCAAAAGGGCAGGAACTGGCCAATGCCTTAGAAAGAACAGTTGCCCTTGCATTTATTGATGATGCATGGAAAGAGCATCTGAGGGCTATGGATGATCTAAAGCAAAGCGTACAAACGGCTACCTACGAACAAAAAGATCCCCTGGTTATTTATAAGATGGAAGCCTTTGAACTCTTTCGCAGAATGGATGCAGCGGTAAACCGCGATATGGTTCAGTTTCTTTGTCATGCCAGTATTCCACTCAACGATGGCGATGAATTGAAAGAAGGGCGGAAGGAAAAAACCGATATGAGTCAAATGAATACCAGCAAAATGGACATAGATGGTGCGCCTACTGAAAATGAATATTTTGATCCTTCTGCTACCAAGCAACAACCGGTAGTAGCGGCTCCAAAAATTGGTAGAAATGATCCCTGCCCCTGTGGTAGCGGCAAAAAATTTAAAGCATGCCACGGCAGGGAGGTATAATAGTTGTTGGTTGTAAATAAAGGATTATGCAGTTGAATCACCTGATTGATCATACCCTGCTTAAGCCCACTACGCTAGTGAAGGATATCAATCAATTGTGTAACGAAGCCAAAGAATATGGTTTTGCCGCAGTATGTGTTCCCCCGCCTTTTGTAAAAATGGCAAAAGAACATTTGGTAAACAGTAAAGTGAAAGTGGCCACTGTAATTGGCTTTCCATTTGGATATGCTGCCATTGAAGCCAAGATTGCCGAAGTGGTGCTCGCAATGGTAGATGGTGCTGATGAATTGGATGTGGTTGCCAATATCCTAGCTATCAAAAATCAGGATTGGGGGTTGATTGCGAATGAAATCAATCATATCCTACCAATTATCAACGCTAAAAATCGGGTTGTTAAAGTAATTATAGAGTCGGGCGTGTTAACA
>CAIUKP010000393.1 GCA_903899675.1 uncultured Bacteroidota bacterium
GCACTCAAAACCCGGTCGATAGTTGCTGGCTGTGGTGTACAGATTGGGCCTGGCGGTAATCCAGTTCGCTGATAAGTATTATAAGGAGAAGAAACCGTTAAATACTTTTCATAAATGCGAGTTAATGAAAAATCTTTGAGGGCAAATTTTATAGTAGGACAAGCCTGCAAAGGCATATTTTTTTGTAATCGATTTAAGTAAACACTGGCAATTAGCGATTGATCACTAGCAAAATTTGTTTCTTCTTCTACTATGGATGCCAATATATATATCTGCTGAGTGGTAAGTCCCCATTTTTGTGCCAATTGTAACCGATTGTTTTGCAACCAAAAACGCTCACTACCTTCTCTTATTTTAGAAAGAATCATAGGAAGCGAACTATTTTTGTAACATTCATAGGTATCCGGAATAATGGAAGTAAAGAATGAGCTACTATCTATTCCGAATTGACTCAAAGAATCGTTATTGGTAATAAAATCCATCACAGAAACTGAGTCGAGCGGAAATTGACGGCTAATGAGTCGGGCAAAATCTTCCTTAAAGCGCAATTTGGTAATAATTAGTTTGGTTACTCCCTTTCTGCTATTTTTTAGCATCCGAGCAAACTGGAATAGGGTGGTCCCTTTTTTTACCGTGTATTTGCCTGGTTGAACAGTATTCCAATCTCCATAGAAATTATAGAAAATTGTAAAAATTTGCGGGAATTGTAAGATTGATTTTTGATCCAACTCTTCTAAAACCTTTTCTTTAGAAATAGGCTGTGATAGAGTAAACCCTTTTTCTTTATCAGAAAAATTGGTAGCAGGTACAGCAAAAATATAGAGCAAAAGCCCTAAAAGAATCACTAACAGCAGCCCAAAAAGTTTTTGAAAACTTCTCATATGATCGAATGAATAAAAACCCCATCTGCATGGCAGACAGGGTTAACAAGTTACGAAAGATTTATTTATTTTTTAGGAGAATCCAACTTAGCAGGTACAGCAGCGGGTGCAGTAGCCGGTGTATTGGCAGGTGCAGCAGGGGCTGTTTGCCCAGTTGGTACTTTTTGCAGAAGGGAGTCTTTATCGGAAGTTGCTCCTCCTTTCAGAAACAAGGTGGAGAAAATTGCCAATACTGCAATAATTGCAGCAAATATCCAGGTACCTTTTTCCAAGGTATCGGTTGTTTGCTTAACACCCATAAACTGATTGCCAATTCCACCCACATTCCCTGATAAACCACCACCCTTTGGGTTCTGAATCAGGATTATAAATGCCAACACAGCGGAGGCTAAAACAATTAATACTAAAAATAAAATACTCATAATATCGCTTTAATTTGCTCGATTCGACCTGCAAAATAACTAGATTTTTCAGGAATTTGGAAACTTAATTTGGTAAACAACTGAATCGCCTGCTCCAGATGACCCTGTCGGAGCAAAACTTCCGCCATAGCTTCCGTTACAACTTCCTCTCTGCGAATGGAGTGAGAAGCGTCTTCTGATACTTTTTTCTCCAGTTGACTCACTTCGGAAGATTTTTCTGATTGTTTTACTTGGCGAAGCCATTCGGTAAAACTCATTAATTTATGCGTTAAAACATCTTTAGGTACCTGTTTCAGGTTCAATTTTATACCTTGCGAGGCAAAATAATCTACCGTATGCATGGGTTCAGCCTGCTGATATTCTAATTGATCGCTTGGCTTCACTGGCTGTTGAAAGGAACTTAGCTGAGATTGCAATAACTGGGTGAGTCTGCCAGGTACCGGTTCCGACTCCTTTTGCGACTCCTTTTGGAAAGATTTTTCATCGGATTTAGGTGTAAATTCAGAAATCCCCCCATCAATTTTCCGTAAAATCTCTTTTACTGCTTCAACGGTTGGAATTGTTATAGAATGAGAATTTTCTACCGGATCCGGTGGCGTAAAAGGGATTTCCTCTACTGGGGAAGTTTTTTCTCCCGGTAGGTTAACAGGAATCGGAATTACAGGCAGGGTTTCCTGTTCAGACAGTAAAACCTGGGGAACCGAATGTTCGTTATTCGATTGAATGGCTTCCTCTAACTGAAAGGCCCACCAACGGGGATTGCTATAAAATAGGGTAGCACGAGCAGATTGTTCATTAGCCAGTGGATGGCCAACAGTATGGTAATGACAAGCCAACAAGCTTTGAGCAGGACCAAAATAAGGAAAATTACTTACTATCTTTTCAAGAGATAATCCTGCCATCTCGCCATTTTTCATTTGGCCAGTAAGGTGATATAATGCTTTTTCTTGAAGCAGGTTCATGAGCA
>CAIUKP010000394.1 GCA_903899675.1 uncultured Bacteroidota bacterium
CAAAAACGGATTGTATAAATCGGAAGATGGCGGAAATAAATGGGAACTTGTAAACAGCGAAGCCTCCGTAGTTACCAACCGTGCTTTCTATTTTCAGGATATCGCCATAGATCCGCAAAACGAAAATCGGTTGTACAACATCAACCAAATGATTACTGTAAGTGAAGATGCAGGAAAAAGTTTTAAAACCATTATTCCTTACAGCGGTATCCATCCCGACCACCACGCCTGGTGGATTCATCCCTACAATCCTTCTTTTATGATTGATGGAAACGACGGTGGTATTGCCATTTCGCGCGACCGGGGTAAAACCTGGCAATTTGATGAAAAATTACCGCTAGGTCAATTCTACCATATTAATGTAGACAATCAAATTCCTTATCATGTGATGGGAGGGTTGCAAGACAATGGCAGCTGGCATGGCCCGGCGTATGTATGGGTAAGAAGTGGCATCCGCAATGCATACTGGCAAGGCGTAAATGGGGGAGATGGATTTGATGTTATGCCCGACCCCGAAGATGCCAATTGGGTGTACTCTATGAGCCAAGGAGGTGCCTTAGGCAGATATAATATTGCCACCGGTGAAGATTGGAGTATACGCCCACCCCGACCCAGCCTCACTACCCGCCAACGTTTTAACTGGAATGCAGCCATTGCACAAGATCCCTTTGATAAAGGAACTATTTATTATGGCAGTCAGTTTTTAAATAAAAGTTCCGATAAGGGCACATCCTGGCAAACCATTTCTCCAGACCTTTCTACGAACGACAGTGCCAAAATAGATCAAAGCAATAATGGCGGTTTATCGATTGATATAACCGGTGCAGAGAATTTCTGTACCATTTTAGCCATTGAGCCGTCGCCATTGCAGAAAGATGTAATATGGGTTGGCACCGACGACGGGAATGTTCAACTTACTACAGATGGTGGTAAAACCTGGACCAACTTTAGAACCAAAATTCCGGGATTACCAGCCGGAGCCTGGATACCGCAAATCAGAGCATCCCGCCACATAGCAGGAGAAGCTTTTGTGGTAGCAAACGATTATCGCAGAGGCAATCAAGCAACCCTGATTTTTCGTACAACTGATTTTGGAAAAACCTGGACGAGACTGGTGGATGAAAAAAAGGTGACTGGCTATGCACTTTGCGTGCTGCAGGATCCCACCGAACCAAATTTGATTTTTGTTGGAACAGAACAAGGTTTATGGGTAAGTCTTGATAATGGCAATTCCTTTCAGCAATTTAAAAACGGATATCCATCTGTATCTACCTACGACTTAGCCATTCAAGAAAGAGAGGCTGATTTGGTGATTGCCACTTTTGGAAGAGCCCTGTGGATTTTGGATGATATCCGACCGCTAAGGAAAATGGCAGCTAATAAAGGTCAGCTTCCCGTTGCACGCTTAACTGCATTTATACCCCCTACAGGCTATCAAGCAAATGTTAAAAATGCAGCCGGAATAGAATACAGTACCTGGGGTACCTATGAAGGAGAAAATAAAAAATTCGGTGCACCCATCAGCTTCTTTGTAAAGAAGAACTATTTGGATACCGGAAAAAATAAAATTCCCGATACCGCAGTCTTAAAAATATTTGATGCCTCCAACGTGCAGGTAAGAATGGTTCGTGCCAAGGCAGACAGTGGATTTAACCGATATTTCTGGGGCATGGAAGGAAAAGGCATTCGCCAAAGTGGCGCCGGCGGAAGAGGTGGAGGAGGTGGAGGCCGCATGGGTGGTGGTGGAAGAAATAATGCAGATGAACCCGGTGGTCTTCCCGTTGATCCCGGTACTTATAAAGTGGTAATCAGTTTGGGTAAAGATATGGCCGATAGTTGCTTTATCACGGTTCAAGACGACCCCAACGCACCATTAAATAATACTACCCGGCAGGCGATTCGAAAAGCCAATCAGCAATTAGATATATCAGCCCTTAAATTGGTTGACCTGAACGACCGATTAACGGAAGCAGACGAAATCATTAAAAAAGTAGAAGCCGGCTATAAAGATATGGACCCGAAAAAGGCAGATACCTTGCGCAAAGTAAACAAAGCAATGCAAGACAGTCTGAAAGCCATCCGAGAAGTGCTGAATGGCAAAACGCAGGAAAAGCAGGGATATGGAAATGTTCCTCAGGTAACCGTAAACTCCCTGATGAGCGAAGCAAGGATGACGATTATGGGTAAAAAAGCCGTACCGGGAGCACAGGAGCAAAGGCTAATGAAAGATGCGGAGGATGCAGTAAATGGGGTAATTGAACGTGCTAACACCTTCTTTGGTGAACCATGGAAAAACTATCGAAATCTGGTAGAAAGCGCCCCGGTTAAAATATTCAAAGACTATACCCCTCTAAAATAATAAGGGGGGTATTAGTTTTTGTTAATCAGAAAAACAAAAGGTTTCAGGGGCTTTTCCTGTAATATTTGTTGAATCTGATAGGGTTTGCGGAAAATTTTATACCGATTTAGGTCTATAAATTCGTGTACCTCACAGAAAAACTCCCATTGTTCTGCTTTTTGCAATAGTTTTTCCAGTTTGGCAACTTCCCGCTCATAATCTTCCTCCCGGGTGAGGGTGGGGCGGGATAATAGTACCAATTCACGTTTAGGTGTATTCATAAGCAGATAAGCCCCTATTTTTGGTGTGGACAGCCGCAAAACTTAGTACCGTTGTTTTTACGCAGCATGCCGCAAGAAGAAGCGGTTACTAATATTAGTAACAAAAAAACAATCCATTGGTTTAGTTTTCTGCTCATTCTACAATACTAAAGTACGGTAATCGAATCAAAGTTAATCACTCAAATCTTTGCATACTCTTAAACAAAATACAAAAGTACTGGTAGCCCCCCTCGATTGGGGTTTAGGACACGCTACCCGATGTATTCCGATTATTAAGGGTTTGCTAAGTCATGGATATGAAGTTTTACTGGCTGGGGAAGGGGCACAGTCGATTCTATTAAAGGCAGAATTTCCTCAACTTACTCTCATCCCGCTCAAAGGTTATCGGGTAAGTTACAGCAACCATAAAAGGGGAATGGCTTTAAAATTATTGTGGCAACTTCCCAAAATCTGGCGTGCCATACAATTCGAAAACCGGTGGCTGCATAAACAAGTTGCGCTCCACCATTTTAACATCATTATATCCGACAACCGATATGGCTTGCATCATCCATCGGTAAAGAGCATTTTTATCACGCATCAGCTAACCATTAAAGCTCCTTTTCGGGTAGCCGAGAAATGGTTGCAGCATATTCAATATAGGCTTATTCGTTCATTCAATACCTGTTGGGTTCCGGATATACCAGGCTTAAACAATGCGGCGGGCATACTTTCACATCCAGCGATTCTGCCACCGGTACCTGTAGAATATATTGGATGGCTTTCAAGATTTGAACCTAAAAAACTGCCGGTAATTTACCGCTACTGCATAGTTTTATCCGGACCAGAACCACAAAGAACCCAATTAGAAAACAAATTACTTACCCAGTTAACTGGAATTACTGATTCGGTTTTATTTATTCGGGGGTTACCTGGAGCAGCAAACCTGCCAGCAACCCCACCCAATATAATTTGCAAAAATCATCTGCCTCAGGAAGCGCTGCAAATGGCCTTACTGCAAAGCGAATGGATTATCAGCAGAACTGGCTATACTACCGTAATGGAAATACTTTGTTTACAAAAGAAATCCATTTTAATTCCAACACCCGGACAAACCGAACAGGAATACCTGGCAGAAAGATTGGGGTTGCAAAACTGGGCCTATAGCGTTTTACAAGAAAGATTTGAGTGGGAAAAAGCCACTCGGGGAGCGGCTGATTTCGAGTATCAATGGCCAGCAAACAACAACTTTAATGCCGCCCAGTTACCTGCCCTTATTAATAAATTGATGAATGACTAATTACATTTGTAAATTATGAAGGGAAATATTCGGGCACATGCCGCAGTTATTGGAGCCAATCTGATTTTTGGAACCAGCTATTCAGTGGTAAAAATGATTACGCCTGCTTATTTGCCGGCACTGGCATTGAATGCATTTCGGGTAATTACAGCCATTCTTTTCTTTTATCTGGGATATCTTTTGCACCCCGGCAGAGCCTGGCCCGAAAAAAAAGATATCCCCCGACTAATCATTTGTGCACTCACTGGCATTGTAATTAACCAGCTACTTTTTATTAAAGGCGTATCGCTAACTTCCCCCATTCACAGTGCGCTGTTATCTTTGGCTACTCCCTTATTTATTACTGGCATTGCTGCTTGGCTATTACGGGAAACCTTTACCTTATTAAAAGCCCTGGGATTACTATTGGGCTTGTCGGGCGCTACTTTGCTGATTATGCTAAAAGCAACTCCCGGTGCCATGCAAAACAGTCTGGAAGGAGATACAATGGTATTGTTGAATGCCATTTCTTATTCTTTCTATCTAGTGCTAGTAAAGCCCTTGATGGCCAAATATCAGGGAGTGGATATTTTGCGTTGGTTGTTTTTGATCGGCGCCATCATTATTCTGCCATTAGGGCTTCCTCCATTAATAAAAACTGACTATACTAACTGGAGCTGGGTTCAATGGAACGCACTTTTCTTTATTGGCATTGGGGCTACTTTTCTGGCATATCTCCTAAACCTATATGGCATAAATCGGATTGGGGCAGCTGCTACGGGAAGCTATATTTATACACAACCGGTATTTGCAGCACTAATCTCCAGTTTATTTTATGGGGAAAAGCTAAGTGGCGTGCAAATTATTTCCGCCACACTCATCTTTAGCGGAGTTTATCTGGCTAATTATAAAAAATCAGTTACGGCTTTGGGCTGATCGTAAAAGAAAAAATAACGGGTAGCCGCTTTAAACTTACTCCAATGCTTGATATCTGCAGCTACTGCAAAAATGCCGCAGGTAGGCAGGTGATCTATCCGAATATCCGATAAGAGATTTGCAAAATCGGTGAGGCCCGGATTATGCGAAAACAAAGCAGCTGTTTGCACTGCATCCGGCAGTTGACTTACAATCCGGAATAGATTTGCAGCATCCGGATGATACATAGCGGCAATCTTTTGAATACCGGATTCAGGCACCTGATAAGCAGCAGCAAAAAAACAGGCAGTTGCATAAGCCCGATTGGCAGGGCTGCTTATAAAAGCATCAATCGTTATCCCTCGCTCCACCAGCCGTTGAGCCATCCGGGGTGCATCATGTAATCCACGATCGTTCAGCACCCTGTCAAAGTCTTTTTGTCCCATCTGAGCAGGGTGCGTTTTGGCATGGCGAATAATCAATAGTCTTTTCACAGCCCTAAGTTACAAAAATCTCCACTTACATTTGCATCTATGGGCATTACTCGATTACCCTTATCCGATTTTATAGCACTCAGCCACCATCACCCGATACTGGATGTAAGAAGTCCCGCCGAATATCAGCATGCCCATATTCCTACCGCTATTTCTTTTCCGCTATTTACCGATGAGGAAAGAAAAATTGTAGGTACCGCTTATAAGCAGGAAAGCAAACAAAAAGCAATTAAATGGGGACTTCAGTTTTTTGGAACTCGAATGGCAACTATGGTAGAGGCAGCCGAAGAAATAATTGCGCAACATCTATTAATCCACAAAGAAATAACCCCAAACGCCCAGCATAAAATTTTAGTTCATTGTTGGAGGGGAGGCATGCGCAGTGCAGGGGTAGCATGGTTGCTAGATTTATATGGATTTGAAGTGTATACCCTTGCAGGAGGGTATAAAGTTTATAGAAACTGGGTTTTACAACAATTTAATTTGCCCTATTCTTTCCGCATGATAGGAGGTTGCACCGGAAGCGGAAAAACGCCACTCATTCAATTGCTGCAAAAGAAAGGATCGGCAGCCATCGATCTAGAAGGGATTGCATCTCATAGAGGCTCAGCATTCGGAAATCTTGGCATGCCTCCTCAGCCTTCGCAGGAAATGTTTGAAAATTTACTGGCAGCCGAATTATACAAGTACTCCCAACCAACTACTCCGCCCGGTATTTGGCTAGAAGATGAGAGCCAACGCATCGGAAATATCAATATCCCCGGACCAATTTTTGCACAAATGCGCAGCAGTCCCTTATACTTTTTAGAAATCCCATTCGAAGAAAGGCTGCACCAAATTATTCGGGATTACGGGGCGTTTTCATCAGAACTGATTATTGCCACTATCACCCGCATACAAAAAAGGCTGGGGGGATTAGAAACAAAACTGGCTATTCAGTATATGCAGGATAATCAATTGGCGGATTGTTTTCGGATTTTATTAAAATATTACGACAAATATTATCTAGGTAGTTTACAAAACCTTCGACCCGTGTCCGCTGCTGCCATCATTTCAGTTCCAATGGAAAAAGTAGATGCGGAAATCAGCTATCGGTTATTGATTGGCTCTGTAACTGCTTAATTTGCGTGCAGCCATTCGAAAACAGCCTGATACCCCATCCAGCCCATCACCAACACAACTGCCCATCCGCAAAGTTGCATCCAGCGGGGATGTTGATAGCCTTTCATCAGTTGTTGATTACGCCCCGCCAATAAGAGGGTTCCCAATGCAAAGGGCAGAATGAGTCCATTTACCATCCCTGCCAATAACAATAACTGAGTTGGCTTACCTACCCAGATGAAAATAAGGGTACAAATAATTATAAAAATAGAAATAGCAACCCGTTCGTATTTAGCTATAAGCGGATGAAAAGTTTTTAAAAAAGATACCGATGTGTAAGCAGCACCTATTACCGATGAAATGGCCGCTGCCCAAAGTACAATACCAAAAATACGCAAACCCCATGCTCCCGCAACAAACCCAAACACAGTAGCCGCCGGATTATTTTTATCTGGCATACATCCTTGCTTTAGCGCCCCCAATACAGCAAAAAATAAAATGAACCGCATCAGTCCAGAAATAAAAATACCTGCCATAGCACTTTTGTCTACCCGATGAATATGCGCTTTGCCCTGAATACCGGCATCTATCAATCGATGAGCACCTGAAAAAGTAATGTATCCTCCTACTGTACCCCCTACAATAGTAATGATAGCTTTTGAGCTGATTTTTTCCGGAACAAAACTATGCTGAACTGCCTCCCAAACCGGAGGATGAGCAGCCACTGCAATTATCAGCGTTAAAGTAATTTTCGCCATGCCGGCAATTCGGGTAAAATTATCTAACATAGAACCCATCTCACGATACCAAAACAATACCAAGGAGGCTATACAACTGATAACGGCACCTTGTTGAAAACTTAGTCCGGTTAACACATTTACGCCTAATCCGCAACCGGCAATATTGGCAATATTAAATGCAAAACCTCCCAATACAACCATACCTGCAATTACATATCCCAAACCGGGAAGTAGCTGATTCGACAAATCCTGCGCACGCATTTCACTTACGGTAATAATCCGCCAGGTATTCACCTGTGCACCGATATCTAATAAAAAGGAAACGATAATAACAAACCCAAAGCTACTCATCAGTTGCTGGGTAAATACAGTGGTTTGGGTTAGAAATCCCGGCCCGATAGACGAATTGGCCATCAAAAATGCAGCCCCCAACCCTACCCCGCTGAACCAAGAATAATTAGTTTTTCTGGAGACCAATGTTTTGTAATTGAAGATGATGAAAAATATGTGCAGCCATTGTTGCGGCTCCTGGAGCATCCCCATGAATACAGATGGTTTCGGCTAGTACCGGAATAGCCATACCGGTTTCGGCTATAACAGATTGCTGCATTACCATTTGCGCTACCTGCCGGCAACTCTCTTCGGGATTTGTGATTAAAGCGAGTGGATAGTTTCGGGGTAGTAATGAACCATCGGCTCGGTATCGCCTGTCGGCAAAAACTTCGTTGCAGCAGTTTAATCCAATGGCTGTTGCCTGTTCAATCGAATGGGAATTACTGAGTCCATATAAACAAATAGACGCATCCAATTCTTTGATGGCCATTGCGATTACCCTTGCAATCTTGGGAGAAGCAGCCGACATATTATACAGGGCGCCATGAGGTTTCACATGATGCAGGGAAACCCCAAAAGATTGCGCTATTTTTTGCATACGAACAACCTGTGATTGAATTAAGTGGGTTAGTTCCGAATCAGAGCATTGTTGTTCTTTTCTGCCAAAATTTTCGGGATCATTGAATCCTGGATGGGCACCAATTTTTACACCTGCCGCAATAGCTAATTGAATGGTTTGCTGCATCACCGAATCGCTCCCCGCATGGGCACCACAGGCAATATTCGCGCTGCTGATATAGGGCATCAGTAAGGCATCATCGGGGAAACCTTCTCCTAAATCGCAATTGATATCTACCCAATACTTTTCCATTACTTGCTAATCAACTCTCAAGATACGATGCTAAGCGATTGCCTGCCGCATTTTGCATTTGAGTAAGCAAAAAATGCTGCTCCCGATAAATCTGTTCGGCATCGGTGCGACTAATCCACTCAAATTGCAGGGGTAATGAAGCAGGCCATTGCGCAAGTTTGGGTAAATCGGCTGCAATCACCTGTGCAATTCTGGGATATCCGCCGGTAGTTGGATGATCTGCCATTAGAAGGATGATTTGTTCATCCGGTAACCACTGTACTGTGCCTCTTCTTACTGCTGCGGAAATCAATTCACGATAATTTCCCGTGAGTTTAGGTCCTTGTAATAAGAACCCCATTCGATTACTTTGTGGGAGTATAGTAAAGGAAGCGCCTGTGAGCCGTTTTTGAGAGGCTTCATCCAGAAAATGAAAATGGGAATCCGGTATTAACCGAATAGGGGTATTGAACGAACTAGTTTGTAAAGCGGGCTTCCAAGGCAATGCCAGAAAACTTTCTAGAGCAAGGGTAGAAAATTCAAACGAACTGCGAAAAGGTAGCAGATCTTCTTTCTGTAAGGCTCTTCCCTTAAAGCCCGATAATTCCACACCCCATTGTGTGCTACAACTACCTAGCCAGGGTTCGAGCCGAAATCCACCTCTAACTGTTAAGTAGGCTACTCTGCCAGAATTGGGTTGCTGAAATGTAAGTACAGCGCCTTTTTTTACCAAAATACTCCGGTTAATATCTACCGGAATCCCCTGCAAGCAAGGTTGCCAATCTGCTCCGCTGATAGCAATAACTGCATCTTTTTCGAATTGGAGGGTTGGTGCTGGAAAAAAAAGTTCCAGTCCTGCTTCTTCAGGTGTATTGCCCACCAAACCATTAGCCATTTGCAGGGCCCAGGGGTCTAAGGCGCCGCCGGGTGGAATGCCCAGGTGCTGGTATCCGAACCTGCCCAAATCCTGAATAGCATCCAGGCTTCCCTTTTTAATAATGCGGATACTCATTGGGGAATCAGTTGTTGATATTCGTTCAGGGAAATCGGATAAAAAGTTACTTCATCTCCCGGCTGTAAAAAACAGGGATTGGGTTCCAGGGGATTGAACATCTGTATAGGTGTTCTACCAATTAACTGCCAGCCCCCGGGAGAATCCGTTGGATAGATACCAGTTTGTTGTGCTGCAATGGCAACACTGCCAGCCGGTACACGGGGGCGTGGCCGCGGATGGCGGGGAGCGGTGATTCGTGCATCTAATATTCCCATATAAGCAAAGCCGGGTAAAAACCCCAACATATATACGGAGTAGGGTTTACTATGGTGCAGAGATACCAACTCGTTCGGAGAAATAGAAAGCTGAGCCGACAGGGTAATCAAATCCGGGGCCAGCGAAGCATCATAACATACGGGAATACTTACCTGCCTTTTTGAAAAGGAAGCATGAATAGAGAGCTGCTTTAACCGACTCATTACCTGATGTAGTATCGCTTCACCAGCAGTAGGATGATTGCGCGTACCAACTATTTTCAGGGGGTCGAATACAATAGTGATTGAGTGAAAATTTGGAATGATATCTGTTATTCCGGGCAAGGGAGGGGTTTGTAGCACCTGCCAGATGGCTCGGATTACAGCATGCAAATTTTCGTCGATTGCTTCGCGACAAACCAGCGAGAAACACTGATCGCCATTCCATTCAATCAATACCGATAACACTTCTCCGTTGGGAGCAGTTATTTGCATCGCTGGTATTGGATAATCAGGGTTTTCCTTCATTGGCTATTTCTGCTTGTTCCCTTTCCAGAAAACGATTAAACAGCAGGGTAGTAACCGGGCCGTTCACCGGCAGGTAAACATCATCCATGCGGGATACCGGAATAATCCGTTTGGTAGTGCTGCTTACAAAAGCTTCTCGCGCTGCAGGAATTTCGTGGAGGTGCAGGTCGCGCAACTCAACCAAAATGCCAATTTCACGGGCAATTTCAATAATCGTATTTCGGGTAACCCCTTTTAATATATTCGAATCGGGGGTTACTAGATTTCCGGCAGTATTTACTATAAAAAAGTTACAGCGCGGACATTCACTAATAATACCGTGGTGATGGTACAACACATCATTGGCCAAATGTTCTTCTACCATAGGTCGCAACCAAATCTCCATGCTGTAGTCGGTTGTTTTTACCTGTGGAAAATGTCGGCGATAGGGATAGGTAACCATTTGATACCCCTCTTTTTTCATTTCGGCAGGCGGAGGCGTAATGGGCTCATTCAGCAGAAACAGCTGAGCCGTGCCGAGGTGCAGCCCGTCTTCCGAATTACCCCCCGTAAGCATCATTCTAACCCCCGAATCGGCTAACCGGTTAATTTCTATTATTTCATACACCAGTCTTGCTAACTCTTCCTTGGTATGAGGTACGGTTAAGCGCATATCTTTTGCACTTTGAAAAAATCTGTCAATATGCTGGGCTAAGAAAAGTGGAGTTCCCTGTACAACCCTTAGAAAATCAAAAATGGCATACCCGCGTTTAAAACCCAGGTCTTGCAAAGAAACACCCGACTCGTTCAGGGGTTGCCAACGTTGATTCGCATAACAAATAAGTTCCATGCTATTTTTTTTTGAGTAAACGAATAGGTGTATTTCTTCCCACCGCATAATGAGGGCGCAGATCTTCGTACACTTTTTTATAGGTTTCATTCCCAGATTCAGCAGCGGATCGAGCATGAAGAAAAAAGGCCCTGGTTTGTTGCATTACCCGGTTGCCGATAAAAACCCGGGCATCTTCCAGTTTACTTTGCAGTTGCTCTAGTTCTTCCAAAATTTCTGCCAACTGATTATATAAGTGTAAATCATTATTGCAAGTAGAAACATCTATCAATGCCGGCAAACTTGAAGTATGCTGCCGCATAAGTTGCAAAGATTTGTGAACAAAGTCTTGCCGCTTGGTATTTAATTTAAACATACTCCTACGTTCAGCTGGCGTAAGTCGAATTTGATTCGGCACCATCTGACGAATACCTGCAATATGCTGTTTTATCAGGGTAATTTCAGAGCCAACCAATGATCGTAAGGCAGCCATAGCACCTATTTTGATACTTAAACGCTGAATCATCGGGGAAATTGTTTTTTTAAGCCTGCTATGCAGGTTTTTATTTAAGCCTGCTGGGGTTTTTACTCAATCAAAGCCCTCCAATAGCAGAAATGAGCATTTATACCTGAAAATTATTATCTTGTTGTTTATAGATTGCTTACCATATGCGACCGATTTGGATTTTTTTGCTGTGGATTACCGGATGGAAAATCCGGGGGAAGTTTCCCTACCATTTGAAAAAGTGTTTAGTGATAGTTGCGCCCCATACCAGCTCTTGGGATTTCTTTTTAGGATTGGCAGTAAGAAGTAAACTACGGCTGGGTTATATTCATTTTCTGGGGAAAAAAGAATTGTTCGACGGGCCGCTTGGGTTTTTTTTCCGGTGGCTGGGTGGCATTCCAGTTGACAGATCTTCTTCGCATAATCTGGTAGACCAGGTAGTACAAAAATTTAAATCGGAAGAAAGTTTTTCGCTGGTACTTTCTCCGGAAGGTACCCGAAAAAAAGTTGAGCGTCTGCATACCGGCTTTTACCATATTGCCCATCAGGCAGGTGTGCCCTTAGTAATGGTGGGATTTGATTTTGGTAAAAAACAAGTAGTAGTTGCTGAACCTTTTACTACCAGCGAGCAAGCAGCAGATTTTCGTTTGATTCTCGATTTTTTTGGCCCTATGCAAGGAAAAGTTCCTGAAAAAGGATTGGCCCATCTGATGAATGCGCAAAACAATTGATTATGAAAAAACACTACCCCCTACTGATTGAAAAATTTTATCAATTTGAAGCGGCACAGCCGAATGATTTATTTCTTTCAGAACCGGTACAAGGAACATACCGAGCATTTACCTGGGCAAAAGCCGGACAAGAAATCCGCTCTATGGCAGCAGCACTGCAAAACATGGGCTTAGGAGCTGATGACAAAGTATGTATACTCAGCAAGAATTGTGCCCACTGGATTATGGCCGACTTGGCGATTGCCATGGCGGGCTGTATTTCCGTTCCCTTGTATCCGAATATTACACCGGAATCGATTAATGAAATTATTTTACACAGCGAAAGCAAAGCCATTTTTATTGGCAAGCTTGATAATCCTGCTTATATAATGCAGGGTGTGCCCACTACCCTTCATAAAATTACTTTTCCCTTTTACCCCAATGAAGGCTGCATCAACTGGGATCAACTGGTAAAGGAAACCGCTCCACTGCAAGGAACCCCCGTTCCCGATGCAGAAAAATTAGCCAGCATTGTATATACGTCTGGTACAACCGGACAACCCAAGGGTGTAATGAATTCGCACCACGCAGTAGGATTTTCGGTGGATGCTTTTTTGAAAAGCTATCCGCATCTGCATAAAGAAACCTTCTTCTCTTATTTACCACTCTGCCATGTTGCCGAAAGGATGTTGGTAGAATGTGGTGGCATTTTTACCGGTAGCACCATTTACTTTGTAGAATCGATGG
>CAIUKP010000395.1 GCA_903899675.1 uncultured Bacteroidota bacterium
AATTCATAAGCAGAAAAGAATTTTCAATTAGCGGGCAACTGCAACCGTGTACTTTACCCCTTTTATTCGGGCATTTTTTATTTTGGGAAGCATTTCCCGAATAGCAGCCCGATGCACCGCCACAAAGCTACTATGGTCTTTCACAATTACGATGCCCACCTGATCTTTTTTCAATTGGCCCTGGTGGTGTAAAAAACCAACAATATCTACCTTACTAATTTTATCTTTTCTGCCTCCATTGATAAACAAAGTTTCCCATTTCGATTTGGGCGGCAATGGATAGGTATAGTCTAACTTTTTTTCATCGGGCACTTCCTGCAGATAATCAGGTATGGTTTCATCAGGATGTAACAACAAATAAACGGTTCCCCCTCGATTCATGCGGGCAGTTCGGCCATTCCGATGAATCCAGGCTTCTTCGGAAGTGGGCAAATGATAATGAATTACATTTTGCAGCGTTGGAATATCCAATCCCCGCGATGCCAGGTCGGTGGCAATCATAAAGCCTAGGGTGCCATTTGAAAATCTTACCATCGCCTGTTCCCGCTCTGATTGTTCCATGCCGCCATGTAAAAAAGCCGCATCAATACCCTTCTCATGTAACAAATTAACCGTTCGATCAACCGCATCACGATGATTACAAAACACAATGGCCTGTTCTTTTTTTAAGGAACAGAGCAGCATAAACAATGTATCTATTTTATCTTTGGAATTAGCATTTACTAAAAACATTTTTACCGGAATTGCCTCTTTCGATTCATTGCCGGTTACCAGTTGCAGCTGCTTTATCGCAGCAAACGCAGGCACAGGTGTTTGCTGAGTGGCTGAAACAAAAACCTTTCTTACCTGGGGAGGCAAATAGGAAAATAAGGTTTTCATTTCTTCTTCAAATCCTTGGTCTAAACATTTATCAAACTCGTCTACTATGATGGTTTGTACCTGAGATATAGTCAAATTCTCCCGCTTAAGATGATCGGCTAGTCTGCCGGGGGTTCCTACCAATAATAAGGGCAATTCTTGCAGTTGATCTACTTCTGTTTGAAAGGGATGCCCCCCATAGCAACCCACACATTTTACGCCGGTATTCATCTGCTTCCACACCTGAACGATTTGCAGCACCAGTTCTCGGGAAGGCGCCATCACCAAACATTGTACCCCGGGCTTATCTGTTTGCAACAGTTGTATTAGGGGTAATAAATAGGCCAGTGTTTTACCGGTACCGGTGGGAGATTGAATCCGAATATCAACGGGTTTTGAAAAGGCAGCCAATGCATGTTCCTGCAAGGGTAATAGTGCTGGAATTTTACAATTGTTGAGTACTTCTTGAAGATCGGGAAGAGAGTGCATAGGCAAAGGTAATCATTCCTCCGGCAGCGGGATAAAGAGAAAAAATACTTCCCTTGCACAGATTTCGGACTAATATCAGAACTTTGCAGTCAATTGATGATAGCATGGCGGCAATAGACTACTCCGACAACACCAAAAATATCCTGGGCCTTCATCTCCCCTCAGACCCCCGGTGGGTTAATCTGGCAGCTATTTCACTGGAAGAAATTTTAACGGATCATGCCTATTGCGAACAAAAAGCGGCCCTTACCTGCATCAGCTTAATTCAGAAGCATCCAGAAAAAACCGATTTGGTGAATCAACTGGCGCCGATTGTTTCGGAAGAATGGGGGCATTTTAGACTGGTGATTCATGAATTGCAAAAAAGAAAATTGCAACTGGGTAAACAACGCAAAGATGAATATGTAAACCAACTACTTGCTTTTCAGGCAAAGGGGGGCAATGCGGAAGATCGTTTATTAGATCAGTTGCTAACTATGGCCATGATTGAAGCCCGAAGCTGCGAACGTTTTAAACGCCTGAGTGAAGGGCTTCCCGATGAATACCTGCGCAACTTTTACCGTCGCTTTATGGAAAGTGAAGCGGGGCACTATACTTTATTTATTCAGCTGGCAGAAACCTATATGCCGGCAGAAAAAGTTAAATCCCGCTGGAAAGAATGGCTCGAATATGAAGCCAACGTGATGGCAGGTTTAGAAGTTCGTGGCGATCGGATTCATTAATCCCCTGAAGAATCGGATAAAAAATATTCCAGTTCCTGGTTCAGTGATAGGTAGGGATATTGGGACTGCAGTTGCCGAGTTTTTTCGGCGTATTCTTTTAAAAAATTTTTATGTTGTACAGTACCCGGATGCAGCGGACGATGTTGAAAAGCCAGCAGTATATCCTGTAGCAACTGCATAAGTTGTTGCGCTGGAGCAGAAAGGCAATGGGTTACCCATTTTTCCCATACATATCGGGTAGCTTGATAATTGGGATGCACCAGATCTTCTGCATAAAATCGATAATCGCGTAATTCATCCACTACAATTTCATAGGCGGGAAAGTAATATACATTTTCTACTTGCTCGGTTAGTTGATGAACTGCCTGCAGCAAGATCGCTTTACTTCGGTTATTATTTACCAAACCCTCGCGCAAATGCCTTACCGGACTAACAGTAAACATAATTTGTAAAGCAGGATTTAATTGCCGCAATTGATGAATGAGGGAAGTATAGGTTTGCACGATGAATGCTGCAGAGAGCAACTTTTTTTCGAACCAATCGGCAGGGGCTTTGTGATTATTCGCTACGGCCGTTTCGGGTTGATACAAGGGTGCAAGGGGCGTTAATTGGTATGTCCAAGCAGACCCCAAAGTAATAATCAGAACCCGGGCAGTGGTAAGAAAGGAATGTGCTTGTTGAACGCTGGCATTAATTTGTTGTATACAAGCTTCTGCAGTGGGTGCAGAAAATTTTCCATGGTGTTGCCAGCTATGATAACAATCTAAATGAAAAAACAATGCTTCTTTTGTAATGGCGGTGTTGTGCAAAATGCTTGACAAACTATTGAAAACACTTACGGGATTAAATAGTATACCACAGGGATTTTCGAGCACAGAAAATTTATAAGTTCGCAGTTTTGCTGCCATATTCTCGGTAAAACAAGAGCCCACCAGTAAAATTGGATCCTGGTATCCGATGGACTTTGGAAGTGTTTGGATATCGGTAGTAAGTTGAAATTTCATGCCTATATTATTTGCCAGCAACTGCCATACGTTGTTTCATAGCTTCATATAAAATGATGCCGGCGGCTACTGATACATTAAAGGAATTAAACTTTCCGGCCATAGGAATAGAAAAGAAATAGTCGGCCGCTTTGGCAAGATGGGGCTGCACGCCGCGCCCTTCGTCTCCCATAATTATACAGCAAGGTTCTGAAAAGGGCAATTCACTTACACCTTTTTCGGCCCGCATTTCGGAGGTGAAAACTTGAATTCCATTGAGGTGCAGGGTATCCACAGCTTTTAGCAAACTGTTTACCCGACAAATATGAATCCACTCAAGTGCGCCCGCACTACTTTTTAAAGCTTCTTCTTGTAGGGCACCCACTCCTTTATCGGGAATAATTAATGCCTGGGCACCACAGCATACTGCCGAACGGGCAATCGCACCAATATTTCTTACATCGGTAATTCCATCGAGCATTAAAAACAATGGGGTTTGCCCCTCTCCCACTACAAAGTCGATCACCTGTTGGAGGTCCATATACTTTACCAGCGACGCAAAAGCTACTACTCCCTGATGATTGGCACGGCTTAGTCCATTCAGTTTTTCTACCGGCACTAATTGCACCGGAATCTGGTATTCTTTAGCAAGTTGTTTAATAGCGTGCGCAACTTCCCCGGTAAGATTTTTTTGCAATAAAATTTTATCGATCGCTCTGCCCGATTGGATGGCTTCCATTAGGGGTTGTTTGCCGATAATTAGGGTGGATGATTTAGGAGGCATACGCTAAGGTATCATTTCTATTTCGGTTGCTGAAGCCATACTTGTAATTTCAATAAGGCAGCTACACTGATTGCATCTGTAATAACTCCGTTGGCAACCATGGCAAATGCTTCTTGCACGTGCACCCGTTTGAGTTGTAACTGTTCGGTTTCTTCCGGTTCCCATTCACCCGCCATGAGGTCGGTAGCTAGATAAACCAAGGCCAGTTCGTCGGAAACCGAATTGGATAAATGCATCGTTATCAGATGCTGCCAACTTTGGGCAGTAAAACCGGTTTCTTCTTTCAATTCTCTGTAGGCAGATAATAAAGGATCGGTTCCCTCGGGAGCACCTCCCTCTGGAATTTCCCAACTGTATTGTTGCAAAGGAAAACGGTATTGACCAACCAGCCAAGTATGCATCTCTTCATCCAATACTACAACACCCACAGCAATATTTTTAAAATGAACTTTTCCATAAATGCCCTCCTTTCCGGAAGGATTGGTAACGGCAAATTCCGAAACCTGTATCCATGGATTCTCATATACCGACTTCTCAGCGTTAATCGTCCAAGGGTTATGCTCCATGCTGAGTAGATTTAGAAGAAAATAGGGAAATAAATAGTCCTGATAATATATAGAGTATAGCCAACCCTACTAATAGAAATTTACTTGATGCAATAATTCGGGTTAATAAAAGAGATTCTGGAGTATATTTACCTGCTATACTAATCAGCATAAGTACATTTTCTACAATATCCAACAGCGCTGCTACCGCAATTAACTTTACCAATCGGTTCGCCCATATTTGATAAGATGGCCGAACTATCTTTTCTGCCATATACTTACAGCATATAGCAAGAAAAATAGCATAACAAGGTATAAATAGGAAGTCGATATAAATATTATTCACGGCCACTGGCTTATTCCATATACCCATTAGGTGATGTAATTTTTCAGGGGTATCAGCCATTTCCAAATCAACGATGCCGCCTTTGCTTTCAGCTGTAAACAAAGAGGCACCCTGCCAACGCAGCCAGCCAAAACTTATCGCGGTTGCCGCTGCAGTTAATTTTAGGTGCATTTGTTTCATATTGGAAATATTCACTTTAGTATGTTCACAAAATAACATAAAAAAGCCTCTGCGAGTGCAGAGGCCTTCCAATTAAAATATCGGATTACTTTAATCCAAATGCCTTTTTCACTTTAGAAACATAATCCAGTTTCTCCCAGGTAAACAACTCTACTTTCACCGATTTGGTTTTACCGTTGATGGTAAAGTTCTTCACTTTCACTTCGTTTTTACGACCCATATGTCCATAAGCTGCCGTTTCGCTATAGATAGGCGTTCTCAGTTTCAGGCGCTTTTCAATGAAGTAAGGACGCATATCGAACAATTGCTCAACAATTTTGCTGATTTCACCATCCGTCATTTCTACTTTAGCGGTTCCATAGGTATTCACATTAATAGAAGTTGGCTGAGCAACTCCAATGGCATAAGAAACCTGTACCAATATTTCATTGGCAACGCCTGCTGCCACCAAGTTTTTGGCAATGTGTCGGGTTGCATAAGCAGCAGAACGATCTACCTTGCTGGGATCTTTTCCACTGAAAGCACCTCCCCCATGGGCTCCTTTACCTCCATAGGTATCTACGATAATTTTTCTACCCGTTAAGCCGGTATCGCCATGTGGACCGCCAATTACGAATTTACCGGTTGGGTTGATGTGGAATTTAATTTTATCGTTGAATAAACGGGCATACTTTTTATATTTCAACTTTACCCGTGGAATCAGGATGGCAACAATATCTGCCTTAATTTTTGCCAGCATTTTAGCTTCGCTGTCAAAATCGTCGTGCTGAGTAGAAACCACAATGGTATCTATTCGGATGGGTTGATTGTTATCATCGTATTCGAGGGTAACCTGACTTTTCGCATCGGGGCGCAGGTACTTGATCTGCTTATTTTCTCTGCGCAAAGCGGCTAATTCAATTAATATTTTATGAGCCAAATCCAACGCCAATGGCATGTAATCTTCTGTTTCATTGGATGCATAGCCGAACATCATACCCTGATCGCCAGCACCTTGGTCTTCTTTTTTCTTCTTTTCTACTCCTTGGTTGATATCGGAAGACTGTTCGTGGATGGCAGAGAGAATACCGCAGCTCTTGGCTTCGAACATATATTCAGACTTGGTATAGCCAATTTTCTCAATTACACCACGGGCAATTTCCTGCACATCCAGGTAAGCCTTTGATTTTACTTCTCCGGCTAAAACAACTTGTCCGGTTGTAACCAGGGTTTCGCATGCTACTTTAGATTGGGGATCAAAAGCGAGGAAATGATCGATGAGGGCATCAGAAATTTGGTCGGCCACTTTATCTGGATGACCTTCGGAAACACTTTCAGATGTAAATAAATAGGGCATATAATCAATTTTAATGACGCAAATATATAAATAAATAGAGTGTAAGCAACATGGGTTGGTGCAATGGCCCTGAAACTGTGGATATTATCTCCACAAAACAATCATCGGAGATGTAATTATTTGCCGGCGAGGTGTTGGTAGATTTCGATGTAATCGGTTAAATCCGAATCCCATCCTTTAAAAGGCAATACCTTTTTCCCTTTTACTTTGCTGAATTCGTCTACTAAACTTTTTTCAACGTTATCGTCTCCAAAACTAATAGCATCTGCATAATGGGCTCCCCCCTTGAACATGGCAGCGTTGTTGGCATCTTTAAAAGCATCCAGGTCTTTCTCCCGAATGTTGCCATTAATCAGGGATTTCTTCACTAGGTCGTCACCAAGGGAATTAGGAAAGGTATTTTGACCAATCGTGAAGAGTATTTTGCTATTAGAAAAAACGGGTTCTTTTTTATAGGCTACTTTAATGTAGGCGGGAATCAGACCGGTCATCCAGCCACTGCAATGGATTACATCCGGAGGCCATCCGAATTTCTTCACGGTTTCAAGTGCACCCTTGCAGAAGAAAATGGTACGGAGCAGATTGTCATCAAACCACTCCTCGGAATCGTTATGAAAAACCTGCTTTCGTTTAAAGAAGTCTTCATTTTCTAAAAAGTAAACTTGCAGGCGGGCATTGGGCAGGGAAGCCACTTTAATTTGCAGTGGATAATCATCATTATCTACCGAAACATTGATACCAGAAAGCCGAACCACTTCGTGCAAACGATGCCGGCGCTCATTAATCACTCCAAATCGCGGCATGATGCAACGAACTTCTAAACCACTCTCATTACTCTTGATTGCTAACTTGTTAATTACCTCTGCAAATTCAGTCAATTCGAGGTAAGGAGACATTTCGGTAGCAATGAATAATATTCTCTTCTTAGTAGACATGTGCACTGCCGTTTAGTACCGGCTGGAATCAACCGGGGTGCAAAGGTAACAAAAATAACCCTGATTTAACAGGA
>CAIUKP010000396.1 GCA_903899675.1 uncultured Bacteroidota bacterium
CGTTGCCAAGAAGGGGTATTTGAAATGGTAGAAGAGGTTATTGATGCCGATAAACTGGTATTACTTACCAGAAGAGAATCACAAAAAGAAGTACCCAATTACTGGGTTAAGAATTTAATTGCCCGTATTGCCGATGTTCAGTTAACACAGTTCACCAATCCCTATCCGCAACTAGAGGGGGTGTTAAAAGAAAAGATCAGTTATAAAAGAGCCGATGGTGTGGATTTAACCGGCGATTTATATCTGCCCAAAAACTACGATAAGTTGAAAGATGGTCCGCTACCGGTAATCTTGTGGGCCTATCCAAGAGAATTCAATTCAGCTGCAGATGCTGCACAGGTGCGGGGAAGTCGCGATCGGTTTACTACCCTTAGTTGGGGCTCACCGGTATTTTATGTAACACAGGGATATGCCGTGTTAGACAATGCAGAGATGCCCATTGTAGCCACTACTGCCGACAAAAAGCCCAATGACGATTTTGTGGCCCAACTCAAACTGAATGCCGAAGCGGCTATTAATAAACTGGCCGATATGGGCGTGGGCGACAGAAACCGCGTGGGTGTAGGCGGACATAGTTATGGGGCATTTATGACGGCCAATTTACTGGCGCATACCAATCTATTTAAAGCAGGCATCGCCCGCAGTGGTGCTTACAATAGAACCCTGACGCCTTTTGGATTTCAGAATGAGGAACGTACTTACTGGCAGGCACCTCAATTGTATTATGAGATGAGTCCTTTCAGTTATGCCAATCAAATCAAAACCCCTATCCTGCTGGTGCATGGCGAAGCGGATGACAATACCGGAACCTATCCGATAAATAGTGAGCGGTTATTTGCAGCCATTAAAGGGCATGGTGGAACGGTTCGATTTGTGTATTTACCCTATGAAGCGCATGGGTATCGGGGCCGGGAGAATTTATTACACCTTTTGTGGGAGCAGAATGAGTGGCTGAACAAATATGTGAAAGGCGCCAAAAAATAATTGCTGACACAGCCAAAAAAGGGCGGCCCGCATATAGCGGACCGCCCTTTTTTATTTGAAAGAAGTACCTATTATTTATTCTTCTTCTTACCCGACTTCATTTTAACCCAACGAGCCAAAGGAGCCATACGGGCCCGGTTAAAAACCAGGGTGTCATTTACCAACACATAGCTATCGGTGTTAGATAATACCTGCATCAAATCCGACTCGATTGTATTTTCATCTACACAAGCCATACGGGTAGAACCCATCGCAGAGAATTTAATGCGGTTACGCGTATCTAATTCATAGCTGCCAAAAAACTGATTGCAGCCATTATTCCCCGAAACCTTGCGGGCACTATCGAAATGGATAAAGGGAGTTTTAGCAGGTTTACCGAGGGCCGAAATGGGCTGACCATTTAATTCTATCAGCTGCCATTTTTTTAATAATTTTTTGCTGATAAGGGTAGTATCAAATGTGCCAGCAGCAGAAGAGTTACTAGCATTTACTGCCCGAACTGAAGTGAAACTCCATAATCCAAAAGACAATAAAACCAAAAAGGATAGCTTTTTCATGTTTAAAAATTTTGGGAAAGATAAATAATTTCAGCTAATGATTTAATTCTTTAACATGATTATCATATAGCTGCTTTTTTATAAACGCTACATAATAAAGCCCTGAACCCACTCTATCAATTTCACAACCCCTAAAATTCCCCCTGATAAATGAGAGGCGTAGCCTCCCCCCAGATCAAAGAGGCGTAGCCTCGAAAGATATCTCACCAACGGATTTTAATCCCCTAAAATAAGCTGAACCCACTCTATCAATTCTACTCCCCCTAAAATCCCCCCAGATCAAAGAGGCGTAGCCTCGAAAGATATCTCACCAACGGATTTTAATCCGTTGTTCGGCCAATATCATTTCATTTCATATCCAATCCCATATCCCATCCCAGATCAAAGAGGCGTAGCCTCCCCCCATATCATAACAACGGATTTTAATCCGTTGTTATGTGCCCCGAAAGCCACCAAGAGAACCGTAGGTTCGGCCCATATAAAAAAAGGGGATGTACAATCATTAGCATCCCATATCCAAACCAATCCAATCCCATCCCAAAGCATACTCATCTTTTTTTCTTACCTTAACCCAATGAAAAATTATCTACTCGCATTACTAATTTTGTGCAGCAGCACTTTATCAGCACAACATTTTTATTTATTTGCCGGCACCTACACCAGCAATGGTAGTAAGGGCATTTATGTGTATGATTTTGATGCCGCCACCGGAAAAGTGGCCCTGATTAGCAGTACCGATAGTGCCGATAACCCTTCCTATCTCTGTATTTCACCGGATGGAAATTTTGTGTATGCAGTAAATGAAGTGAGCAGACAACAAAGTGGACTGGTAGCAGCCTATCGCTTTAATAAAGCTAATGGCACCCTGCAATTGATTAACCGGCAACTGAGTGGGAGCGAAAATCCTTGTCATATATCCATCACCAAAGATGCCAAATGGTTGCTGGTGGCCAATTATACGGGGGGTAGTTTATCTGCCTTGCCTATTGCAGCCGATGGCAGTGTGCAACCGTTGCAGCAGTATATTTTTCATACGGGTAAAAGTGTGAATGAGCAAAGACAAGAAAAAGCCCATGTGCATTCGGTGTTTTTTAGTCCAGACCAGCAATACCTGCTCACCCCTGATTTGGGTACCGACCAGGTAAGTATTTATAAGTTTAACGGCTCGGCTTCCATGCCCCTTTCCGAGGCAAATCCTCACTATGCCGCCAGTGCCCCCGGAAGTGGCCCCCGACATCTGGAATTTACTGCCAATGGAAAATATGCTTATGTGGTAGAAGAATTATCTGGCACTGTGACTGCTTATGCGTTTAAAAAAGGAAAAATGAAAAAGTTGGCCACCTATGCAGGTCACCCCGCTGGAGCCACTACGCAACATGGAAGTGCCGACATACATCTCTCCCCCGATGAAAAGTTTTTGTATATGAGCAACCGCGGAAATGAAAATACTTTGGCGATTTTCTCGGTGAATTCGAAAAATGGATTGCTTACCCCGGCAGGTATCACGCCTACCCTCGGCGACCATCCTCGAAATTTTTTAATCGACCCAACTGGACAATACATTTTGGTGGGCAATATGAGAAGTAATGAAGTGGTGATTTTTCAGCGAAATCAGGTAACCGGACAACTTACCCAAAACGAGCGGTTTGCTATTCCCAGCCCCGCCTGTTTAAAAATGTTAGCTAGATAAATACAACGCATACTACCCCATAAAAGCCCGAAAGCCCGCACTAGGCAGACTTCCGGCTAGGAAACAGAAAAGGGGGAAATCTTTATTGAAGTATCGTTAAAAAAGAAGGCTTTCCTAATACAATCAGGTTAGACATTAATTTTTCGAAAGGGTTCTCTTTGGCATCTGAAGTATCATTTTTTTCAGCAGCCGCTTTAATGGCTTGTTGTCTGGCTTTCTCAGATGCTACTGCTGTTGGCGTTTCATTATTTGCAGGAACTATTTCAACAGGCTTGCGATCGCAGGGTTGAAAATTAATTTGGTTTTTTTCTTGTAATAAAGGAGCTGTATAGGGTTGTGAAGCAACAATTGTTTGATAGCGAGCACCGATTTTTTTGCTGGCATAGGCATCTAGCATCGTGGCCACATTGGTATCTTCTTGCCAGCCGCCGGCTTTAACCAGTTGTTGTTTAGGAAAAGCCGCATCAAATGCATCTACTACCTTCATCCAAGAATAAATAACCTCACGAAGGCGGGTATCTGCTTGCTGAGCAGCATCCGGCAACATTTGAGTGATATACACTTTTTCAATGGTTGCTTCCTGCTGATACCGCTCACCCATTTTTTGAATGAAGCGAGTCCAGCTACTCAGTTGCAGGGCATTTATTTTATTTAGGGGGAGGGTTCCTGTTTTCTGATCACGAAGCCATTCTGGTAATCCGGTAGTGGCATCAATCAGCAGGGCAATTTTTTTACCTTGTTTGCGGGCCGACTCAACTTGACCGTCGATAAATTGCCAGTCATAATTTTTTTCAGTAGGCTCACAAAATTCCCAATCTACCCGAAGGAGGATACTGTTGTTATTAACTGAGGGGATGGGATCACCGGCTTGGGCGATGGTTACGATGCCTAATAGGGCGACAACGAGGAGGAAAATGTTTTTCATGTTTCAGCTGTTTAGGATTTTAAAAGCCATACAGCTGAAGGTGGGGTTCTGGCTGTGTGGTTATCCGCCTTGCTTTCGAACACTTACCACCTGAATTTCGAATACCAAAATGCTGTTAGGAGCAATTTTGGCACTTCGGTTTCTAATGCCGTAAGCAAGGCCAGATGGTATAATGATACGCACCTTACTTCCCACGTTGCCTAGGGGTACCCCAATTTGCCAACCTTTTATTAAACGGCGCAGGGGAAAGCTGGCCGGAGTGGCCCCCGTTTGGTCGAAAATCTCCCCGGATTGCAAAAAATAGCCCTTATAAAATACTTGCACCGTATCCGACACATCAACCGGCGCACCGGTTCCTTTTTCCAATAGGGTATAATAAATGCCCTCTTTAGATCCTGTGGTGTCGATAGATTGTTGCTGGATGGCAGTTAAGATGCATGCATTGTCTTGCTGCGCCTGCCAGCTGCTATCGATATGGTTATTTACCAATATGGAGGGCTTTGCTTGCAACGGGGGGCGGGTAAACCGGTCACCCATTTTTACATTGGCCGGTTGAAAGCCGCCATTCCACAGATAAAATTGACCATCACTCTCTCCGGCCCCATAATCAATCCGATCACCAGCGCGGCCGGTTGCATCGGTGGAAAATACGGCGGTGGTAAGTTCCTGCCATTTGCCATCTTCGAGTTGAACCCACTGATTGCGATACAGCGCTTCGCGTTGCAATTGTCCATTTTCTCCTGAAAAATTCTCCACGAACGAATAGAGATTTTTCAGGTACCCCCCGTCCATTGGTGCTTTAAATGAAGCCAATAATTTCCATTGTTTCATTTCCGGCAGGTAGATATAGCCGGTGTAGATGGTAGTCTTTTTAACGGTATCCCGCATGGCGGTAACTAAAAATCCGTAGGTGGTGCCGTTTTTCCAGGGGTACACCCAATGACTATGCCCGCCCGTACCCTCGTTTCCAAATCCATCGGCCACTACATCCCTTCCGGTGGCAAGTAGTTGCACTTTTTTATCTTCTGGCACTTTGGCACGGTCAATGGGTTCATTGCCTGCATCCCAAACCGAGAAAATTACCCTTCTTTCGGTGGGGCTGATAATCTGAATACCAAAATAGCCTCTAGAAAAACCGTTGGCCATATAATAACTGTGCGGGGCATCTGCGCCAACGGGTATGGTGATTTCGTTATAAAAAGCGACCGCCTTGGCAGAATCCGGCAGGGGGTAGCGCAAATGCACGGAAGCCGCATTTCGGCGGGGTTTGGTATTAAAATGCATGCCGGGCACTGCGGTACCGGATAATTCGATGCCCTGAATATCTGCAACGGATTGTCCGCCCTGGCGAATATCTTCCAGCGTAATCTCATAAAAGCCGCTGTCTTTAACGATGGTGCTGGCCACTTTCAGGGAAACATACTTATCCGATTTAGGTATGGTTATCTGGGCTTTTTTTCCGGGGATGGATATCTGAATCAGACTGCCAGCCGCTTTATTTTTTGCGAGCAGGGAAACCTGCAGCGTGCCTTTTTTGCGGAGGTAAAAATAATAGTGCAATACCTGATTGGGATCTTTCCAGAGGGCAGCTTTTTGTTGAAAATTAAATAGGTCGCCCTCCTGATTTTCCACGGGAACTGCGTAACCTGTGTATCCGGGTATTACAACTACCTGAGCCGAAAGCGTGTGAATAAAGCAGAAAATGAAAGCAACCAGGAAGCATTTTTTCATTAAGAAGCGATTTGAATCAAACTTACTGATTTTTGAACAAATGGGGTTGGGTGAGCGCAAGGGAATGAATTGGAATCAATCTGCAGAATTTGGAGGTAAGATTAGGTGATTGTTGCAACAGATTTATTGAATTGTATTCACATATAGTCACAAAAAATATACAACAAGTAAAAAGACCATTTGATGATTTATAATAAATTTATTAAA
>CAIUKP010000397.1 GCA_903899675.1 uncultured Bacteroidota bacterium
AGCCGGCAGAGATGAACAGCCTGTAGAAGCGATTTTATTGGTAACACCAACACAAATCAATAACCTGCTAGGGCTAGCAGTACAAAGATTTCCACCCGTAGAAACGATAAAAAAAATCTATCAAGATCTCGCCGCCTTTTTACAAGTTCCCGCAGGCAGTGGTGAAGGCAGTTACCACGATTTTGATTTATCCGTTTTTGCCAGTCGATTTAAACACGATGTATTACTGGTAGTTAATACGTTGCAACTACTAGAACAAGAAGGCCATCTTCGCTTCAGCAGCTCAGTTTTTTTACCTGCACAGGCACAATTTACCTGCGATACTGCCCAATTGCGTGCCTACGAAGAAGGCTATCCCGATTCGGCACACTTGGTGCAAGCTTTGTTGCGTACCTATCCGGGGGTGCTGGATTTTCGGGTTTCGGTTTACGAAACACAACTGGCTCGTATATGTAGGGCAACACCGGAGCAGATCAAACAACAGCTGAAACAATTACAGGCATTCGGTATTTTAGATTATATGCCTGCGAAAGACAGTCCCCAAATTCATTACCTACTTAATCGGGCGACTGCCGAATTTTTACACATCAATTTAGATCAGTATCATGCCCGAAAGAAAGCCTGGATGGTTCGAATGAAAGCCATGGTAGGTTATATTGAAAATAATTCGGAATGCAGAAGTCGCTACCTGTTGCGGTATTTTGGGGAAACTTCTTCAGCCGATTGTGGGGTTTGCGATGTGTGTATTCGAAAAAAACAACCTCCCCTTACTCCGAAAGTATTTGCCCGGATAGCAGAAAAAATTCTTCAGCAACTTGAGCAACCAAAGATGTTCGTTGAAATTGTGCAATCCTTTCCCGCAAATGAGCAGGCCGATGTACAAACTGTTCTTTTATTTTTACAGCAGGAACAAACGATTCTCAGAAACGACAAAAATGAGTTTCGAAAAAAAAAGTGAGCAGATAATTTTATAAATCTTCTTCCCGCTCCAACAGCAAAATGGCACCCTGCGGAACGATAAAATATTTTTCACCCTCATATATCATTTCGGTAGCGCCACTCACCAAAAAAATAGCGAGGTCGCCTTCCTTTGCCTGCAGCGGAACATATTTCACGCCCTCGTCATCCGACTTCCAAGGTTCATCTTCTATGGGCATAGGAATGGCATAACCTGGCCCTGTTTTGATAATCTTTCCCTGCTGTACTTTTTCCTTTTCCTGCACACCCGGTGGAAGGTATAAACCACTGGAAGTTTTCTCGTCGGGCCGCGAAGGACGAATCAACACCCGGTCGCCAATTACCAGTAATTTTTTAAACTTATTAGAAGAAGTGAGCAGCATGCCAGCAGTTTTTTCGATGCAAAAGTACAAATTTTCATGGGCCTCCACAAAGCCGCTCCATGCTTCTTCTATTGAAGAGCATGCCACTTCGGCTTTATAAAGGGGGTTTCTGGCACCAAATTTGTACGTTTTAACAAAAGATTGCAGCGCGACAGCTCAATTTGGCATTGTTTTATCTTTATTTCACGTTAAATAACTTTTCTATGGAAGCTAAAAAAACTAAGATCCTCCTTTGTGAAGATGACACCAACCTCGGCATGGTTCTGAAGACCTACCTAGAGCTGAATGATTTTGATGTTACTTTGGAGCGAGATGGCCGGTTAGGTCTGGCAGCTTTTCAAAGGGAAAAATACGATTTGTGTTTGTTAGATGTGATGATGCCCAATATGGATGGATTTACCCTGGCCGAAGAAATTCGCGACGTGGATCCCGATATACCCTTGTTTTTTCTGAGTGCCAAAACCATGAAGGAAGATATTATCCAGGGCTATAAATTGGGGGCGGATGACTACATCACCAAACCTTTCGATAGTGAAGTATTGCTGCTGAAAATTCGCGCTATCTTAAAAAGAAACGAGGAAGAAAACAGAGTGAATGATAATATCGAATTCGATATGGGCAGTTATCATTTTAATCCCAAACTGCGTGAATTGAAACATGGCGAACAAAAAATTACGTTATCGCCCAAGGAAAATGATTTGTTGAAGATGCTCGCCGAACATAAGAATGACTTATTACCCAGAGAAAGAGCGCTGAAAAAAATCTGGGGCAGCGATACCTATTTCAATGGTCGCAGTATGGATGTATATATTGCCAAGCTGCGCAAGTACCTGAAAGAAGATACCAATATCGAAATCGTGAATATTCACGGAAATGGTTTCCGACTGGTAGCTCCCTAACGGATAGCAGTAAGTTATAGATTAAATAAATCGGGTTGTACTCCTCCCCGATTATCTTGCCTACCCAGGTGTTGATATGCTTTGGCGGTCGCTTCTCTTCCTCGGGGTGTGCGTTGCAGAAATCCTTCCTGAATTAAAAAAGGTTCGTACACTTCTTCCAGGGTTCCCGATTCTTCCCCTACTGCCGTAGCAATGGTGGTAATGCCTACCGGGCCTCCCTTGAACTTATCTATGATGGCAGCGAGTATTCGGTTATCCATTTCATCCAGGCCATGCTCGTCTACATGCAGGGCTTTGAGGGCATGTTGGGTAATACCTAAATCGATGGTGCCATCATTCAATACCTGTGCAAAATCACGAACTCGGCGTAGCAGACTATTAGCTATTCGGGGTGTTCCCCTGCTGCGGCGGGCGATTTCACCTGCCGCATCCGAAGAAATGCTTACTTGTAAAATGGCAGCACTTCGGTGAATGATTTGCTGTAATACGGGCGCTTGATAATATTCAAGTCGAGATTTAATACCAAAACGAGATAACAAAGGGGCCGTTAATAAACCACTGCGGGTGGTAGCCCCCACTAGGGTAAAAGGATTGAGGTTGATTTGAATGCTGCGCGCATTGGGGCCCGAATCTATCATGATATCAATGCGAAAATCTTCCATTGCAGCATATAGGTATTCTTCTACCACGGTACTCAACCGATGAATTTCATCAATAAACAATACATCATTGGGCTGCAGGTTGGTCAATAAACCGGCAAGGTCTCCGGGCTTCTCAATAACCGGTCCGGAAGTTTCCCGAATATTTACGCCCAGCTCATTGGCCACAATACGGCTCAGGGTAGTTTTGCCCAATCCGGGTGGACCATGAAACAACACGTGATCGAGTGCTTCGCCACGTAATTTAGCGGCCTTAATAAAAATAATCAGGTTTTCAACCAACTGGGGCTGTCCCGAAAAATCATCTATTTCACGGGGCCGAATGGCATTCTCAAATTCCTGCTCTACAGGGTTATTACTCGCTTCGGGATTATGCAAGGGTAAATCGGGCATACCCCTCAAAATTACTAAATAGAATTCAACCTACCTTTGAGAAAATAACTCCCGCATGAATAAAACAGCCCTTATTGCAGGCGCATCCGGATTAACCGGCGGCTATCTGCTGAATCTCTTACTGGAGTCACCTGAATATAGTACCGTAATTGCCTTTGTAAGAAAAAGTTCGGGACTTACCCATCCTAAATTGAGAGAAATGCTGGTGGACTGGGAAACCCTGCAAGAACCGGTAGCTGCGGAGGATGTATTTTGCTGCTTGGGAACTACCATTAAAAAAGCCGGGTCGCAGGAAGCTTTTCGGCGGGTGGATTATGACTATCCGCTGCAACTGGCTCAATTACAATATCGGGGAGGCTCGCAACAATTTCTGCTGGTATCCGCTATGGGGGCTGATGCAAAATCATCTATCTTTTATAGCCGGGTAAAAGGAGAGTTAGAAAATGCCTTGCAATCGATTGGTTATAAAAGCCTGCATATTTTCCGCCCCTCCTTTATTGCCGGACCCCGCAAAGAATCGCGAACAGGAGAAAAGATAGGTTTGGCAATATTCTCAATATTGTCTCCGCTGTTTATTGGCCCGCTTAAGAAATATGCTCCCATCCAGGCAGAATATATTGCCCGCGCAATGTTGCGAACTGCCCAAAAAAATGAGCCGGGAACTAAAGTGTATGATTCAGCGGTTACGGACGAGTTGGGGAAATAACATTTTCAAAGAAGAACTTGGAAACATGTACTATCTATTATTATTATCTTTATACAATTAAATGTGAACCATTATGAAGCAAGTAACTTTATTTATCCTGACTGTTTTTTTATCTGTATCAGGCATTGCACAACAAACAGCATGGAAACAAATGGAAGAATTTCATTCAGTAATGAGTAAAACATTTCACCCAGCCGAAGAAGGAAATTTAAATCCTACTAAAGAAAATGCTGCCAATTTAACTAGTAAAGCCAAGGCCTGGGAATCTGCTCCAGTTCCAAAAGGATATGATGCAGCCATTGCAAAACCGATCTTAAAAAAATTGGTAGTTAGTTGCGAAGCTGTTGAAGCAGCAGTTAAGGCTAAAAAATCTGATAAAGAATTAACCTCGTTGATTACCAAGGCACATGATGATTTTCATGAGATTAAAGAAAAATGTATGGTAGCAGAAAAACACTAATTAACTATCTCTCTGCTATTTAAAATTTTACGAAAATTATTTTTAAAAAGATTAATCGCAATCTTTGAAAAAATAGCCGAATAACTTAGCTAGTTTTAAGTCAAGAATCTTTTGTAGGCTCATCTAATTTTAATGGATACAAAATGGGTCTTAAAAAATAGGTAGACAACCACCCTATTACACTTGCTCTAATTAATATGTAAAAACTTCGCAGCAATGTTTCATCAAAGTGGCTAAAACCACTAAATGAGACAATTAATGTAGACCACACAATAACATTCAAGAATATACCAATTAATAAAAGATTTTTTTGATACCAATCATTTTTTCTAAAAATAAAAAATGTAACAAAAATTAATAGAAATAGAAAACCCTGCATCATCATTATCTCAAATAGTGTATAAGGGAAATATGACACGAAGAAATCATAATTAAATTGTCTTAAT
>CAIUKP010000398.1 GCA_903899675.1 uncultured Bacteroidota bacterium
ACAAAATTATTATCAAATGGCAATAGGTAGCAAAAACCCAAGGGCAATCCACCCATTTTTCTCTCCTTTATTTATAGACAATAACCCCAAATTATTGCAAAATACTTCTAATTCAACTTCATCATCTTTAAGCAACCCACTGATAATCAATTGTCCTCCTGGGTTCAATTGTTTTACCAGAGCGGGCAAGTGCTCCAGCAAGATGTGCCGATTGATATTGGCCAGTATGGTGTTAAAGTTCCTGCCAGGTATGGGCCGATCGGATAATACTACCTCAATGTCGCCTGCCCCGTTCACTTTGCAATTCTCAAGCGCATTTTCTATGCACCAATCATCATTGTCAACTGCGAGGATCATTTTTGCCCCCAACATTTTACCTAGTATGGCTAATATTCCGGTACCTGTGCCAAAATCTAATAACGACTGATCTTGTAGATTAATTGCGAACATCATTTCCATCACCAGAGAAGTGGTGGCATGATGACCAGTGCCGAAACTCATTTTAGGGGTGATAATGATTTCCTGTTCAACTCCGGAAATGGGGGGATGAAAATGTGCCCGAACTCCTAGCCGATTACTAATCTGAATGGGTTGAAAATTACTTTCCCAAATAGCGTTCCAATTGGTTTTTTCAATTATTGATTCAGAAGCAGTTATCTTATGTTGATTCAATATTAATTCTAAGTCTACTGAATTAAAGGCTTCTTCCTCCATATAGGCAATTAGGGTAGTTTCGGTTTGTTCAAAACCATCAAAACCTAGTTCACTTAATTGAGCGACCAGCAGCTCTTGTAAATCAGAACTTGCTTGAATAGTGATGGCGCAGGTACGAGTATCCATAGTATTTAAAAAAAAGCCCCAAATGGGGCTTTGTAATTAATTAAGCTTCTTCGCCGTTACCGGAGGTTTCATCACCGGAGCGGGGTTTCATTTCTGGTTTTGGCATCAGTGCTTTGCGGCTGAGTTTAAATTTACCGGTTTTGGGATCTAAACCTACCAATTTTACTTTTACCATATCACCTTCTTTAAAAATTCCATCCATGGTTTCGAGGCGCTTCCAGCTGATTTCGCTGATATGCAATAAACCTTGTTTGCCTGGCATGAATTCTACAAACGCACCAAATTCTTTAATGCCTTTAATCGGACCTTCATACACATCACCTACATTAGGAACAGCAGTGATGCTCTTCACCCAACGAACGGCTTTGTCTAGGCTTTCCTGATTGGCAGAGAATATACTAACTTCTCCGGTATTGCCAACTTCTTCGATATTGATAGTTGCGCCGGTTTCACGCTGAATTTCTTGAATCACTTTACCGCCTGGTCCGATTACTGCACCAATAAATTCTTTATCGATAATCAGTTTAATCATACGAGGCGCATGTGGTTTCACATCTGCACGGTGAGCAGGGATACATTCGTACATGGCATCCAAGATATGCAGACGACCTTTTCTAGCTTGCTCTAATGCTTCCATCATCACTGCCATGCTAAGTCCATCTACTTTTATATCCATTTGCACGCCACAAATTCCATCGCGGGTACCGGTTACTTTAAAGTCCATATCACCCAAATGATCTTCATCACCCAGGATATCGGTAAGGATGGCATATTTACCATCTTCGCGCGTAATCAATCCCATGGCAACCCCACTCACGTGCTTTTTAAAAGGCACACCTGCATCCATTAATGCTAATGAACCGGCACAAACGGTAGCCATTGAAGAGGATCCATTACTTTCTAAGATATCACTTACAATACGCACCGTATAGGCATACTCGTTTCCGGGCATCATTTGTTTTAAGCTACGGAGGGCCAGGTTACCATGACCCACTTCTCTACGACCCACACCGCGCATCATTTTCACTTCACCTGTTGAGAAGGGAGGGAAATTATAATGGAGGATAAAGGGTGAATACACCGATTTGGCAGCGCTTTCTATCAACAATTCATCCAGTTTGGTTCCGAAGGTAACAGTGGTAAGCGATTGTGTTTCACCACGGGTGAATAAGGCAGAGCCATGTGGAGATGGCAGGGGTTCTGTTTCCATAGCGAGCGGACGAACCTGATCGAGTTGACGACCATCCAAACGGATTCTGTCTTCCAGCATCATATTTCTTACTACTTCCCATTTCAGGTCTTCGTAATATTTTTTAGCCAATTTCTTTTGAACATCAGTAATCTCTGCGCCAAGGTGTAACATCAGTTCATCTTTCACTTGGCTAAATGCCAAACTGCGTTCGTTTTTACCGGAACCTGCCCGCGCAATATCATACACTTTTTGCTTGGCAAAAGCGATTACTTTTTCATTTAGTTCCAGATCAGATTCTGGCTTTTTATAATCGCGCTTACTAATAACACCTACTTGGTTTCGAAGTTCATGCTGGGCTTTGATTTGTATTTTGATGGCTTCGTGCGCTAATTCAAGGGCCTTTACTAAATCGGCTTCGGAACATTCTTTCGATTCACCTTCTACCATCATCAGATTCTTTTCAGTGGCAGCAATCAGAAAATCCATGTCGGCAGTTTCTAATTGGGTGCGGGTCGGGTTGATTACGAAAGCACCATTGATGCGGGCAATACGAACCTCACTGATAATTTCTTTAATGGGGATATCAGAAACTGCCAACGCCGCAGATGCAGCCAAGCAAGCTAAACTGTCGGGCATTATTTCCGGATCGCTAGAAACCAAACTGATTAATACCTGTACATCACATAAATAATCTTCTGGAAATAATGGACGCAGGGCGCGATCGATTAAGCGGCTGGTTAAAATCTCATAATCGTTCAGGCGAGCTTCTCTCTTAAAGAAAGAACCAGGAATTCTTCCGGCGGAAGCAAATTTTTCTTGATAATCTACACTCAAAGGAAAGAAGTCTTGACCTTCTTTCGGTTCTTTATTGGCAACAACGGTAGCTAATAAAATACAATTTCCCTGTGTTACGGTAACGGCACCGTCGGCCTGGCGGGCCAGCTTTCCGGTTCCGAGGGTGATAGTAGGTTGACCATCGTGCTGAAAGTCAACATTAATTTTTTGTGATAACATATAAATCGTTTAAATGATTAGGGAACATAGATTGCCAAGCAGATTGCTTGCAGCTAATGAACAGGAATCACTTCAAACAACTAAACCCAACTGTGTTTATATCAGTTGGGTTTAGCGTACAAAGTTGAATGAAATTATTTTCTTAATCCCAGCTGTTCAATCAATGCGCGATAACCCTGCAGATTATGCTTCTGCAGATAGGCGAGCAATCTTTTGCGCTGACCTACCAGGCGCATCAATCCACGTTGTGTAGAGTGGTCGTGCTTGTTAGCCTGTAGGTGACTGGAAATTTGAGAGATACGTTGGGTGATGTGAGCCACTTGTGCTTCAACGGAACCAGTATTGGTAGCACTTCCTCCGTATTTGGTAAAAATGGCTTTTTTTTGATCAATAGTTAAATGAGACATCTGAAAAATTTTAAAGACT
>CAIUKP010000399.1 GCA_903899675.1 uncultured Bacteroidota bacterium
ATTCAGCCGTAGCCCCTCGCCCATTCCTGACTGGGAAGGATTAAATACCACCTTATTCTCAAAAACGCTCGAACTGAAAAAATTATTCTGACCCCATACGAGTGTATGTGTCATTATAATTATCCCAAAGAGTATTATTTTCCTATTCATTTGATTATCAGTACGTAAGGTTATTTATTCTATTCCAAAAATCAGTAAACACATTAATTTTTATTGTTATATTATATATTAGCTTTTCTATTAATTTAACAACGTTATAAACCCTTTAATAATTGCCTCACCCTCATTTATATTTATAACATAGTAATATGTACCGGTGGTTAATTTAAAGGTGTCAGATTTACCGGTTCCAGCCCAATCATTCTTATATCCACCCAAGTCACCACCCAACTCTTTTACCAACTGTCCATTTGCATTGTATATTTTAATGCTATTTTTTGGATAGAACTCAATGTTCTTAATCTTCCAGGTATCGTTGTAACCATCTCCGTTCGGGGTAAGCACATTATTTGGGTAAATTAAGAACCCATTAATCACCTTAATATCTACTTTCCCGGTATCAGATAAACAGCCGTCTAAAGAGGTACCCACTACTTTATAAGTAGTATTGGTTTTAGGGGATAAGAAAGGGGCAAATGATCGGACACTGCTGATATCCGTTGCAGGAGTCCATAAAACAGAAGAAATACGACTTTTCCCGGTATCTACTATTACAACCTGCGTACTATTACCGATACTTACGGTATAATTATCTTTATTGTCTAACCGGAATTTTGGTTTTTCTTTAATTTCAACCTTCACCGCATTGGTCAATGCCGAACAGCCCAGTGATATGGTGCGCATTCTGTACCATTTATTTATTGTTGTAGGCGTATCAATAATTTGACGGGTAACATAACCGGGCATATCTGTGAAAGTAATTCCGTCTTTTGAAGATTGCCACTGGAACACATACGTTGATCCATCGCCACCCAATGGTACACTAGCAACTAATGGACCTACTGGTATACCTGGACAGGCAACACCCGGAGCAGATTCGATAAAGCTTCCAGAGATGGCACGATTTACGATAATATTATGCACCAAGGTAGTATTACCATCGCAACCATTTAAATTGGGGGTTACCCGAATTTGCGCAATCAATTGTCCGCTGGAATTATTGGTAACTTTAAAAGCAGGAATAGAAGTGCCAGTTGCGGATGCGGCCAATCCAATAGCCGTTTGAGAATTCACCCAGCTATAGTTGGTACCCGGTAAATTACTAGTGAATACGAGTGCTTTGGTTGTATCCCCAGCACAAAGCGACTGATCAGGTGTAATAATTCCTACTACTGGAACTGGTTTAACAATAACCTGCAGGTCTTCGGAATTAATACAACCATTGTAGTTGGTCATTTCGTATTTATATACAACTGGAACATTACCGGTTGTTGTATTAAACAAAATTTCACCAATACCTACTACCCCACTTCCAGAAATATTTGAAATTCCTGTTACCGCAGCTCTAGTCCAGTTAAAATTGGTTCCGGGAATATTTCCAATGGGTGTATAGGCAACCGGGGCATTGCTGCAAACCTGGATAGATTTGCTGCCGGTTAATTTAGGAAGTGGTTTAACAGTAACTCTTACTGCCTGATCGCTGGCACAGGTAACAGCCTGACCAATACGATAGATATACTGAACTTCTATAGGTGCATCGGTTGTGTTATTTAATACCTCATCAATATTTCCGGTTCCTGTTCCGGTTGCATTACTAATACCAGGAATAACTGCGCGGGTCCATAAATAAGTAACATTGGTAATATTCGCATTGGGCACAAACTTGAATGCGCTACCGCTGCATATTTCGTAATTACCTGTCGCATTGCTAATAACCAGTGCTGGGTTAATATTTACAATTACATTTTGTGAGTTGCTGCAACCATCCTGACTAATCAAGCTGTATTCGTAGGTTACTTTAACAGCACTGGAAGTAGAATTTACCAGCGACTCGAGAATAGATCCCGAACCGGAAGTAGGCACATTAGAAATACCGGGTGTAATATTCCGGTTCCAGCTGAACAATACATTTGGCACATTAGAGCTGGGGGTATATTGGAAAGGCGTATTGCTACAAACATCCGGTGGCGTAAGGCCACTGCTTAATACCAGTGCAGTGTTTACAACTTGTTTAAAGGTAATGGTAGTACCTGAACAGCTATTGGCTTTTGGATAAACTGTTATGGTGGAGGAAATTGCTGAATTGGTTGGATTGGTGGCCACAAAATACATATCGCCACTTCCCAGCAAAGGTGCTCCTATAGCAGGGTTACTGCTCGTCCATAAATACTCGGTACCACTTATTACAGAACCAGTAAAATTGACAATCTTGAGTCCATTGTTACAAGCCGTTTGATCACCCGGATTAAACATAGCCGGCGTAGGGTTAACGGTTGCATACACTGGTAATAATGGACTGCTACAACCACTAGCAGTTAATAAATAATTGTAGGTTACTACCAAGGGTACATTCGAACTATTGATTAATTTTTCATTCACTACACCAATTCCGTTTATACCAGGGTTATCGATACCCTGCACGGTAGCACGACTCCAGTTAAACACGGTATTAGCGATAAAACTGGTTGGGGTGTAGGTTTGATTTGAACCGCTGCAAATAGGCGGCAGGATAAAATCGGAAGTTAGGGTAGGCGTTGGATTAACCGTAATAGTAAAGGCTACCGGAGTGCCACTGCATCCATTGGCCATTGGGGTAATAATCAAATTACTTTTAATGGGCACATAGGAGGTATTATTGGCTACGAATGAAATATCGCCACTGCCTGCATTGGGTAATCCAATATTTACATTGGTACTTTCCCAATTGTAATCGGTGCCCGATACGGCAGAACCGGATAATGGAATCAATACCGAAACCCCACTACAATAGATTTTATCGGTTACTACATTTACAACAGGTAGTGGATTAACCGTAACTACCACATTGGTGATATCAGAACAGGTACCCAATTGATTTTGATAGCGATAAATTACGTTGATGGGCGAAGCGGTAGTATTCACCAGCACTTCACTCACCGGTATGTTAACACCAGCAGCCGTTGGATTGGATATTCCGGCAACAGCCGTGCGGGTCCAGCTTAAGATGGTTCCACTGGCCGTACTAACGCCAATATAATAAAATGGATCTTTACTGCAGGTTATTTTGGTTAAGTCGGATGCCAAACTCAGGGTTGGCCGAACAGAAACCAATAGCTCTTGATTATAAGAACAACTATTGGCGGTAAGTGTAAATGCATAGGTTACCAGTTCGGTATTATTACTAACATTCACCAGAGTTTCACTGATGGCACCCGTTCCGTTGGAAGCAGGATTGGTAATATTACCTACTAAACTTCTTGCCCATTGTAAACTGGTACCTGCCACATTGGTAGTGGGGGTGAAAGTAAACAGGGAGTTGTTACATACCGATTTAGAACCACTATTGTCTAATACCGGCTTGGGATTAACAGTAACCAATACAGAGAAGGGATTACCGGAACAACCCGATGTAATTGGAACCGCCAGGTATTGAATAACAGCAGGGGTATTTCCATTATTGGTTAATACTTGCCCCACAAAATATTGTTGAGAAGCCTGCGAGTTACTACCCGAAATACTACCAGAAATTACTACCGGCACACCCCAGGTATAGAAAGTGGATTCGGGAACGCCTGTGGGGCTAACGGCAAAGGTAGCGCCACTGCACGAAGTGGTAACCTTATCGGTAACTACCGGGCGAGGTTTTACAGTAACCGTAATAGTAAAGGCATTACCTGCACACAAATTACTGCCCGTTCGCGGGGTTACAATAAATTCTACATTGATGGGAGCTAAGGTAGTATTGATGAGGGTGGGATTGAAAGAGTTTCTTGGGGTTGCCACCGGATCTGCACCCGTAATTCCGGCTGGGATAGAAACGGGCGTCCAAGAATAGGTAGTTCCACTCGGAACCCCCACAGCAGTATAACTGAGCGTTGTACCACTACAAACCGGCAATAACTGACTGGCCACAAAAGGAATGGGTACCACTTTTATGGTAAAGGTTTTGGGATTGCCAGAACAAGCATAGCTGCCGGATGCAGTAAATGGGGTTACAATAATGGTTGCGGTTACAATATCAGAACCTGCATTAATCGGATTAAATGAAGTAATGGTTCCAGAACCAGCAGCTGCCAATCCTATGGAAGTGGTGCTGTTGGTCCAGTTATACACTACACCAGCATTATAAACTGTTGCCGCAGAAGTAAAAGCAACCATATTGGTTGATCCACCCGCACAAACTACCTGACTAGGGGGTTGACTTACTTCCGGAGCGATACCATCTACATTTACGGTAAAACTAAATGCCGTTGCCACTGTATTCGCACATGCATTGGCACCGCTTACAGTTATATAATAAGTAGTATTATTGGTAAGCACCGGAGTAGTATAGGCATTTACCGAACTAATAGTATTATTTAAGGCAGCATCACTATACCATGTAAAAATTTCGGTACTGGGTACAATTGTACTAGAACTACTCAGGGCACATCCCAGTGACGTAGATAAGCCGGAGCACACTTTAGGATTTGAAGGAATTACTTTAATATCAGAAGCCTTGGCGTAAGGCAATACATTAATAGTAACCGTAAACGTGGCCCCATTTTGAACACCCAATGCGGTGGTTGGCACAACATTATATACTGCCTGCAGGGAATTATTGGTAGAATTTACCAAGGTTCCATTAATACTAGATTGAAGCGTTGCCGACACACCTCCGGTTAGTCCGGCAGGCAATGAAGGAGCGGCCCACGAATATTTAGTATTCGCTGGCACCACATCTCCATTTACTCCATTCACCGGAACCAAACCAAATGTGGTACCCGTGCAGGGTGTATTAAATTTGGGGCCAATCACGGCTTGTCCATTTACCCCTTGGGCAAACAAACAGCAGACGGCTGCTATTAAAATGTACCTAATCATCATTCAACAATTTTAAATGTCATAGGATTGGCAGTTCTTGTGGTTCCATCAAACATGTTGATTTGTATCATATCGAACATTACAATATCTCCTTGTTTCAGAGAACCAATCAAACTTTGGGATGCTGGCTGAAATACATCGCCATAATTATACACCGTTTGTTTTTTACCATCAGTTGCGATTTTAATTACCTGATACCCATTGATTCGCCCGGGGAAGTTTTTAAACATGGCAGCACCCATATAGGCAATTAATCGGTTAGCACTCAACAAGTCTTTCACATTGATGATGTTGTTGGTCATATTCTCCGTATTCAATTTTATCAAAGGATTCGGAAGAATATTCACTTCTACTTTTTTATCAAACAATGGTTTTTTACCTCCTCCACGTTTATCGGTGAATTTAACCGTATAAACGCCGGGTTTTTTGAAATATAAATAGTAGTCGTTAGCTGTTTTATTGATGGTTGCTTCGGGGGTAACTTCAATGCTAAAATCGCCTGTAGCGCTGTAATTCAGGCTCTTTAAGATTTGATTTTTTATACCCACATAAAAGTTTTCATTTTGAAGTGCATTTCGAAGACGTTTGGTTAATTCGTCGTTGGTAGCCATTTCGGCAGATGCATTGCTGGTGTTTTTATTCACTTCCTCTTTCATGCGCTTCATAATGTCTGCCTGCTTTTGGGCATCAGAAACCTTATTCATTTCACCCTGCTTAAATAAAACCGTAGTATTATTTTGTACAGAATAAAATGCCGGAACATATCCTATTGTTTTTAGGGCAGCCAGTTGATAAATATTTTCAACATCCAGCAATAGCAATTTAATACGCTTAATATGGAAATAGCTTACTGCCACAGGTTTGTGGAGAAATAGATATCGCTTCCACTCAACCTCTTTTTTAGTTCGGGTAGTAATAATCGCTCTTACTGGAACCAGGTTTTTAAAAGATGAATCAATCTGCAAGGGCTGTCCATTTAAATACTTAACCAGCTCAAATAACTCATCGTATACCTTTTCGATATTTTCTTTCTTTTCAGCACCTTCTTTTTCCAGAAAAATTTCCTCCATTTTTCGGGTACTATTGAACTCCTGATAAACATCTGTTTTTTGATCCGCCAATTTTTTCTGAATTTCCTGGTCAAACTTATCCATCATTTCGTATGTTTTGTGGATACGATCTTGAATGGCTAAGTAAGTTTTTGCAGAATCATTCGCTAATTTTTCAGTTTCATCGCTTATCAATTGGTTGGCAAAATTCACTTGCTCTTGCCTAGATTTTTCTTCAAATTCTAACGTGCGGATTGAATAGTAATTCGAATCCAAAAGAGTTGCAGGTATGTTCAAAACCGACAAACAAACGAATATCACATACAACAATGTGATCAACCGATACCTGTTTTTATTAATCGCTGCCATGGTTTATCCTATTTGTTTAAATGTGGTAATGATGCTGTTCGACACATTATTGAAACGATAGATTGCACTGTTTAATCCTTCCAGTTGCTCTTGGAACAGGTTCATCTTGTCGGATGAAATAACTGATATCGCGGCCATCTTCTGCAGGTTAATCTGCAACTCACGGATATCTTCACTAATCTCATGCAACTCGATAAACGAGGCCGATACCCGCATCACATTCACCTTGAAATCTGAAAACGCTTTGGTAGATTCCGACAGGTTCTTCGACATCATCTCCAGCGACTCCTGGTATTTGCTGCTGCCCTGTACAATTCCGTAGTTCAGGCTCTCGAATTGCTCCATAAAGTCTGACATTCCCTGATAGTATTGGCGCGATAAATTCTCTACA
>CAIUKP010000400.1 GCA_903899675.1 uncultured Bacteroidota bacterium
CGCATTTACGTTCACCCGAATACTATTTCCGGTAACAACTTGGTTACCTAAACTTACCGAAGGGCCACTTAATTGCGTCCATATAGCATTTCCACCCGGAAAAAATAATCCATTGGCTTCTCCTTTTAATATAAAGGGTTGTCCTTTACATACAAACTCATCCACACCAGCATTTACAGAGCAATTCTGGCTAAAGAGTGGCAGGGAAAAGGTTAATAGGAAAAGCCCGGTAATCCAAAACCGAACTTTTCTCCAAAAGAGTTGCATTCAAACAGTTGTTAAGGAAAATATAAATAAAGATAAGGCCTATTATTAAACTTATATCTGATTTTACACAATTCCAAAAATATTGCAAAAAAAAATAATTTATTTGAAACAAATATATTTTAAATATAATGAATTTATCATTACTGACCGAGTTACTATATCGGCCGAACCTACGGTTCTCTTTGTATCTTACTTGTCATCCAACAACGGATTAAAATCCGTTGTTTTGATATGGGTGGAGGCTACGCCTCTATGTAAGTAGCCGGTATTATGCCGGAAGCAAAATAAAAAAATTGGTTCCTTCTCTTTATGAGTGGATAAAGTCCGTTGTTTTGATTTGGGTGGAGGCTACGCCTCTTTGTACACAAACTGCATTATGCCGGGAGCAAAATAAAAAAATTGGTACAATTGAAGGGTGACTGGCTGCTTTGCAGCAATAAACCATTTTTATTAACGAGTATTATAACCCATTTAAAAAATAGCTATTAGCTGATTTTCTCGGACAGCAACGTTAGTTTATATATTTCTACAAAAGCACCCGCAAAGTTCTTTGCGGGTGCTTTTGTAGAAATTATAGGCTTACTTAGAAATGGTGAGCCAGTGTAAATCCGAAGGTAAAGAACCCATCCGACACATCAGCTGCCCCAGAGCGGAGTTGCCCCTTTTGCACATATCTATTAGTTGGATTTGCAAAATACTTAGCTCTATCCGGATCATCTGGATTAGCCAGCCCTATAGCGATGGGATCAGGATAAGGATCGGGGCCCACATCATCTAGATAGTTGGTAAAAGCAAGGTGATAGGTAGCAAAGAAGGAGAAAATAGTTTTCTTATTTACATAGTATCGCAACTGAGCAGTAACTGGTGCTCCAAGGGTAGAAGTGGCATAGGGAACCAGTGGAATGGTAGCAGTGGAAGGAATGGTTTGTCCGCCGGTACCGATTGGTTGAAGCGGGTACCATTTACCCCGGTATTCTCCCATTGGGGTGAACATAATATAATCTACACCAAACCCGATAGAAGGGCGGAATTTCATATTGCTGGCATAAATCCGATTATTGAAAAAGTCGTATTCAAATTGAATACTCGTGGTCATGGTAGGGGTTTTAAACGACATCCCTCTAGAAACCTTAGAAGTATCGCCCGAACGTAAATCGGATCCGGTTAAGTCAGCCTTCAGAATAGAAACACTCAGCGACAAATTCTTCTTGAGGCTATACCGGAATTGAATACCGAATACCGAGTTAAAGTCATTCGAGAACAGCCTTTGATTGGAAAGGGTTCCATAATAAATAGCATTCCCGGCTAAAATGCCTACTTCATACTTCTTCTTGTATTCAGACACAATAACGGGTGGCTTGTTTCTTCTGCGCATGGTAGAGTCGAATTCAGACTGACCAGCACCGCCTCCTTTTCCTCCTCCCCTGCCGATTCCGTATTGAGCGCGTTTACTGAACATGTACTTTAAAAATGCCTCATAACCGATATAAACATCCGGAACATATTCTCCTTGCTCGCCTTCTAATCCTCTTACAATTAAGTAACCGGGTTTAGATTTAAACAGGGTATCTACCGGTAAAGTCATATTCAACTGAACCATGTTTTTAGTTCCAATATCTTTTTTATACGATCCGGGAGAGACTATACTATCAATAGTATTCAAAGAATCTTTTGCATAAATAAAATGCAAGCTCATAGTTCGGGCTACTACAGGCCGGTTTGATATTAATTGAACGGCTCGTAACCCTTGTCGGAGATTGAAATTTGCAGTAATAGGATTAGAACTATCCCCTACCAGCTGCCATTTATCGTTGATAAACTTCATGGCTTTTTTATTTACCATTCGTCCACTTCCGGCATTGATCACACCGAAAATGTGAACCGGAATGGAATCCGATGGGGCCATGGCAAAAGGATTGATTACCAATTTGGGGCTGGTATAGTTGGACTTATAATCGAAAATATGTTTACGGATATCGGCTTCTTCATAATCACCCCAGTAGTTGTTGGGAGTAACCAGACTATCACCACTTCCATAGATACCCATATGGGCTTGTTGAACAACGGTATCCGCATCCAATTCGCGCATGTAATTATATGCGAAGCTATTCTCTCGGATATTGGCCGTGAAACGGGTTTGCATATTATCCAGCTTACCAAAGAGGACGTTATTTGAATACGTATATTGAGCGTAACCCGATATTTTATTGCTGGTAAATGTATTTCCGAAAACATCAATCTTTAAATAATCACTGCGTAAATCTTCGAATCGAAGAGGGGCTGTATTTCCACCAAACAAACACTGTGAAATTTGTACGGAGGAGATGGGAGGATTGTCGCTGAAAGGGATTTGTGGATTCATTATGTGCAAAACCGCCTGTGAACCTAAGTTATTAATGAACTGACAATTTCGAATTACCGCTTTGGTTCTATACCAGTTATCAGAAAACAAAAGGGGAATACTTAAACTGTCGAACGTGGTATACTGAATATTGATATCACTGTTTACCACACCCTGAATTACAATACCATTTCCGGTTTGATTTTTTGAGCTGGTTATCCGAATACGGGCAGTTGGTGTTCCGTTAAAGCGAACAGCTCCCAAACATATGATACTAGCTCCTGAATTAATCTGCACCTGCGCACCTGCCTCAACTACAAATGAGTCAGATACAGAGATTACTTCATTAATCACATAGTTTTTCTTGGCTAAAATCAACGAACCGTAGTTACCCGATAAGGTATCCTGTGACTGGGCTAGTTGAAAACCCATCAGCAGAAACAGTCCCAAAAAAATCTTACGATACATCATTCAATGATTTTATAGGTTAATGGAGAGGCAGTTCTTGAAGTACCATCAATCATGGTTACTTGTATATTATCAAACAACAATAGGTCACCTTTCTTTAATTTCCGCAACATTTTCTGCAGTTCAGCGGAGAATATGTCGCCATAATTCAAAATACGCTCTTGTGGGCTACCGTCATCGTCTTTAGGAATTCGAGTAACGTAATATGAATTGATTCTTCCCGGAAAATTCGGGATATCATAAATCTGCAAATAGCCCACCAGGCGATTGGCATCGAATAACTCTTTTACCGTAGCAAGTTCTCTAAAATAGTTAGAGCCATCCCCACTCAATTTAACCTGCGGCGGAGGTATCAGTTGCACCATTACTTTTTTCTCAAAGGAAACTTTTTTGGTGAACTTTCGTTTGTCTGAAAACCGAAGGGTATATTGACCGGTTTTGGGGAACCTGATGAGATAAGTATTACCTTGTTGCCTCATCGACGCACTTGGAGTAATTTCAAAATCGAAATCTACTCCCATTAGATAGTTGAATTCACGCAATACCTCATTTTGAATCCCCACATAAAAAGTTTCTGAGTGCAAAGAAGTGATAATTCGCTGAATAAATTCATCAAAATTATCGGTATTGGAAGCACGTTCGTTGGTAGAGTCGGCCTGAACGGGATATTTGGGAGTTGCCGCAGCAGCCGGTGGCTTAGGAGATGGATTCGGCGTTCTGGCAAAAGTATCCTGCAAATTTTGTTGCTCAATATTTTGGCTTGTATTGGTATTGGGTTGAAATAAAATCGCTTCTTTTTCTTTCTCTGAATAATAAGAAGGCTGATACCCGATTGTTCTTAATGCCGCATTCTGATAAATATTCTCATTTTGAATTAATATCAGTTGAATTCTTTTGATGTGAAAATAACTAATAGCGGTAGTCTTATGCAAAAACAGGTACAATGCCCAGTCTTTTTCCTTTCCGCTTTGGGAAACTACTGGATCTTCCACAGGAATTAATTGTTCCACTGCCTGGTCTATCTGATAGGGCTGCGCCTTTAAAAACTTAACCAGTGAAACCAAATCGCTTTTGATTTTATCTAAACCCGAATCCTTTAAATAATAAGCTTCCGATAATTTTCTACTGTAGAACTGAAGATTTATATCGGTTTTCTCCGATGCTAAATATTTCACCAGATTATCATCAAATGCTTTTACTTTTTCGAAGCTGCTGTGGATTCGGTTTTGCATACCCAAAAATACCCTGGCAGAATCACTGGCAGAAAGTTGCATTTTTTTATCCTCAATTACTTTATTGGCAAAACCTACTTGGTCGAGTGTAGACTTTATTTGATAATCTAATGTTAGGATAGAATAACGATAAGAATCTAACAGCGATGAAGGGATATTCAATACAGACAAGCACACAAATATCACATACAATAAAGTGATAAGTCGGTATCTGTTTAAATTAATATTTACTGCCATTTTAATTAAATTAGGTGTCTTTTAACAAGACAATGACTGAATGTGTAAACATACCGGGGGGTACCATGCGCACGACATGAAAAATGGTTTGGTTTTTCATTGGATCCTCGAATATTTATTACAGCCATACCCTGATATTGCTATCTGGATATTATTTTAATTTTTGCTTTATCCAATGCTTCTGAATGTGGTAATGATGCTGTTCGACACATTATTGAAGCGATAGATTGCATTGTTTAATCCTTCCAGTTGCTCTTGGAACAGGTTCATCTTATCAGATGAAATCACCGATATCGCTGCCATCTTCTGCAGGTTAATCTGTAACTCACGGATATCTTCACTAATCTCATGCAATTCGATAAACGATGCCGATACCCGCATTACATTCACCTTGAAATCGGAAAAAGCTTTGGTTGATTCCGACAGGTTCTTCGACATCATCTCCAGCGACTCCTGGTATTTGCTGCTGCCCTGTACAATTCCGTAGTTCAGGCTCTCGAATTGCTCCATAAAGTCTGACATTCCCTGATAGTATTGGCGCGATAAATTCTCTACA
>CAIUKP010000401.1 GCA_903899675.1 uncultured Bacteroidota bacterium
AAAACGAATTCATATTAATGTTTAATTTCCTAGCTATCCAAAATGAAGCCAAATGTCGTACCCACTTCTTTTTTACTTCTTACATGAATGGTTTTGCCATGTGCTTCAATAATGTGCTTACAGATGGCTAATCCTAATCCGGATCCCCCTTTATCTCGGCTTCTGCCCTGATCGGTACGATAAAAGCGTTCAAAAATTCGAGGTAGGTGCTCTTCCGAAATGCCGATTCCATCATCGCTGAATTCAACCAGTGCATGGCCCTCATCCATCAAGTATACGCTGGCTACAATACTGCCGTCCTGTTTACCATATTTGGTGGCATTGTCTAACAAATTAATAATTACCTGTAAAATTTTTTCCTTATCGGCATAAACGGATACAGGTGATTCGCAACCTTTTTTAATACTGCAGCGGATATTTTTTGCATTGGTTTTTATGGAAAGTGCTTCAAAAGCATCTTTTATCAAATCTTGCACAACAAATGTGCTAGGATAAAGAGGTTGTTCGCCACTTTCGAGTCGCGAAATTTCGTCGAGGTCTTCGAGCAGATTCACCATTCTTTCTACGTTGCGGGATGTGTTTTCGAGGAATCTTTTTCGGGTATCAGCATCGTCCATTGCGCCTTGCAAAAGCGTATCTACATAACCCTGTATGGCGAAAATGGGGGTTTTGAATTCGTGGGCGAGGTTTTGTAAAAATTCCTTCCGATAAACCTCATTGGTTTTCAGCATTTCAATTTCTGCCTTCTTTTGCTGAGCCCATTGTTCCACATCTTCGCGCACTTCATCAATTCCTTTTTGGGGCAGAATATATTTATAATAGGTTTCTTCTCTTTTCGTTGCTTTGGTTTGATAAATTACCTTATAAATCAGTTTTATTTTTCTATAAATAAATGATTCGAGTACACGGCGAACCAGCAGGTAACTTCCAATAAAAATCAATACAAATATCAGCAAGGCCATTTTCCAGCTGGGCAATATCCACCAGCTGCCTAGCCCAATGGGAACAGACAAGGCAAGGGCCGTGAAAGCCGATAACTGCTGGGGAGAAAGGTTGCTGGTAGAAAACATGGGTTCAATATCCTTCAGTAAAGGTAAGGGCAAATGGGGCGGATTGGGGAGAAACTACCACTCAAACTTATACCCAACTCCCTTAACGGTAGTGATACAATCGGTATTCAGTTTTTGACGGATTTTTCGGATATGAACGTCGATGGTGCGGTCGCCCACAATTACTTCACTTCCCCAAACCTGCGAAAGTATTTCGTTGCGCAACAATACCCTACCCGGTTTAGAAGCCAGCAAATAGAGTAGCTCGAATTCTTTTTTGGCCAAGGTAACTTCGCGGTCGTCTATGATAACTAAGTAGCTGGCGGGGTCTATGGAAAAATTGCCAATCCGAATTCGCTTGTTTTCTTCAGGTTCTTGCTTAATGCGACGGAAAATGGCATTTACTCGGCTGATCAGCACTTTTGGACTTACCGGCTTGGTAACATAATCATCGGCACCGGATTCTAATCCTTTAATCTGAACGGCTTCATCGCTTAGAGCGGTAAGAAAAATAATAAGTGTTTGGGTGAATTCCGGCTGGGTGCGCAGAATCTGACAAACCTCTACCCCGGTTTTCTTAGGCATCATTATGTCTAAAATAATCAGGTCGGGATGGTGAAGCCGAGCTTTTTCGAGGGCCTCACTACCATCGGAAGCGGTAAAAACTTCATATCCTTCTTTGCGCAGGTTGTAAGAAATGATTTCCAGTATATCCGGCTCATCATCCGCAACAAGGATTTTTTTGGTGCTGTCTTCCATTCCCTAGTTGGTTTCGGCAAAACTAATTTTTATAGTCCGCATATCATACTTTATCTATTATTATGTTTTTGTTAAGTGAATTGACGCCCATTCTTAATTAGCGGGTTTTTTAGTAGTAATTTTGCAAATAACATGAGATTTTCCCGTTTTATAGGGCTTGGTTGGCTACTGATGTCTTTCACTTCGGTGCATGCGCAAACGATCAGCATGCCCCCTATACCTCCTATGCGCCTCTTACACCATGAGCAAATTCTGCAAACGGCCCGGCAAATTGAGGCACTGCATCTTTCTGCTAATAGTGCCTATCATCCGGTAAAAGATAGCCTTCAAAACAGTGTAGAGAATACCCGAACAATGGACCGGATTACCTATTATCGGGCCTTAATAGAAACGGATAGTAGTTTGCAAGACAATGCGCGCTATGGCTGGTTGCGTAGTTTGAAAGAATTGTTGGAGGGCTACCGGAGTTCACTCATAACGCGAAAAATTTCTCCAACTCAATGGCCTTTTTTGATAGCAGCTTATGGTGAAGCTATGCAGGCTACCTGGCTAAACACTTCCTATATTTCTGCTTTTTATCTTATAGAGCCCGAGACTGGAAAATTACTCTTGCAAAATACTGCCCTAGCTGCAAATCCTGCCCGGGAAGAAGCCCGAGACTGGATTCTGTTGCAGGAAGCCAATCGACATCCCGAAAAAATTCTACCCTTACTCAGCAAGCAACCCAAATGCCGCTATACCGATAGTTTACTGGTAGTGGCTGCATTTCAAAATCAGGAAGCCCTATACACCTATGCCTCGGTTCCGGATGCATTGGGCAAGCGAATTCATCAATCTACCCATCCCCTGGTTAAGCTGATTGCCTATCTTACCAAATTACCCACGGGCAGGATGATTTTTCCGTTTATAGACGAAATATACCATGGTCGGCTTACCATCGATTCCATCGCACCTTTTACACACCAGGATACTACGGGCACCTATTTCAGCATGTTGGTTAGCACCCGAATGCAGTATGTAAAAAGAATGCAAGCAGGGGATACCGCAATGGCCATGGACGCCTTGTATAAAAAAATTCAGCAAAAGTCGGTAGAAGATTATTTGAATGAAATCAACGGATTACATGAAATCAGTAATCCTGCCATTCGTTTCCACAAGATTAGCAGGCTAACACCCGAAGAGTTGTATTATGTAGCTGTTTCGGGGGAAGAGGAAATGTATACCTCTAGTTTTGTGCTGGGCATTTACCCCCGCATCTTTAAACTATGGAAGGGAAAAACGGC
>CAIUKP010000402.1 GCA_903899675.1 uncultured Bacteroidota bacterium
ATATTCATTATTGATTACCGGTGATGCCATAGACTTACTCATTATTACTATTCCAGTTTTCAGGGGGTACAAATCTAAACACCTGAACGGCTAGCCCAAGTTTAATTTTCTACAAAACAGGTTTTTTTGTGGATAAACTATTTTTTGGGTGATTTCACCGCATTTTTATGCATTACTGCCCTTATTTTTAACAATCCTTACACCAAATTCCCATATCGAGACTGATTTGCACCAGATCGCCCTTTTGGCAGACCAAAGGGAGGAGGAAAATGATCATTTTCAATCATTTTTAGTCACCCGAGCTGCTGCCGATATAGATGCTTTGGTATTTACTCTTCAGGCGGATATCAGCCCTAAAATTGATTGCAGGAAATGTGGCAACTGCTGTAAAACGTTGATGATTGAAGTTACCCAACCGGAAGCCGATCGAGTAGCGGAAGTTATGGGTGTAAAAAGTGACCAGTTTGTTGCCGAAAACTTGGAAAAAGGAATCGGACAGCGAATGCTTATGAATGCTATACCCTGCCGATTTCTGGAGGTATTATCCTGTACCATTTATGCCGACCGTTTTGCCGGTTGCCGGGAATTTCCGGCTCTACACTTACCGGGATTTACCGCCCGCTATTTTACTACCCGTATGCATTACGCTCGTTGCCCCATCATATTCAATGTATTGGAGGCTTTAAAAAAAGAGTTGTGCTTTTTTACGCCGGTTCTTCCGGTTAGTGTGTAATTTTAATGATGCAGGTATCTTTTGGAGTTGACCGAATTTTAGCCCAACACCCAAGCTGGAAAAATGAATCGCTGGGTTTATTAACCAATCACGCCGCCACAACTCGGGAAGGAACGCCTGCCAGAGAGGCTATGTTGCGCCATGGATTTTCTTTACAAATGCTATTTTCTCCGGAACATGGATTGGATGTGCAAGGAGCTGATGGTGCAGCGATGGAGGATGGTAAAGATTGGCTTACCGGAATACCCGTAAAGAGCTTATACCGACAGTCCTTTGCACCTGATTTGGAAGATTTACGTGGGCTAGACCGTATAATTTTTGATGTGCCAGATGTTGGTGCCCGATTTTATACCTACTTATGGTCGCTCACTTATTTGATGGAAGCTTGCGCTGCTGCAGGAAAGCCACTGGTGGTGCTAGATCGACCCAATCCTATTTCCGGTATCCTAGAATTAGCAGAAGGGCCAATGCTGGAAACGGAACAGTCTTCCTTTATCGGAAGATGGCCTATCCCCATTCGCCACAGTTGCACGCTGGGTGAGCTAGCCAGGTATTTTAAAGAAGTTTACCAGATAGGAGTTGATTTGGAAGTGATTGCCTGCACTGGTTGGGAAAGATCGCAGTTTCAGCCAGATTGGGGAACGCCCTTTGTTGCCACTTCTCCGGCTATTCAACAATTTGAAGCCATGTTGTTATATCCTGGCTTATGCTTGTTGGAAGCTACCAATATTTGTGAGGGACGGGGAACGACACTTCCTTTTATGCAATTTGGGGCCCCTTGGATGGATGGCAACCGGGTGGCGAAAACCTTGTACGATTTATCGTTGGATGAAGTATCGCTAGAACCTGTTCGATTTACCCCAGATGCCGGAATTTGGGTGGGGATGGAATGTAAGGGGGTACGATGTTATTTAACGGATACACCCCATTTTCAGCCGGTTTATTGGGGACTCATGTTGTTGAAAGTAGTGAAGGATATGTATCCCAATGATTTTTTCTGGGCATCCTATCCAACTTTGGCAAATCCTACAGGCACAAAGCACCTAGATAAATTACTCGGTGTACCCAATAGTGAGGCATTATTCGATTTATCTATACCGGCTTTCCTATCGAAGATTACCCGACTTACGCAGGTACAGGAATGGAAAAACAGGATGAACAAATATCTTTTATATAGTTAATAAACAAATAGTTACAAGATTTATATGAAATTTTATTGTATAATTTATTCCTTTCCGAAATATTTTGCAATTTGCTTCTTTTTTTGTATATTAAGTTACCCACTTCTTTTACAAGCACAGCATACCTATACAATCGAATCTTTGCCATCTAACCCATTGGGTAGTAGTTTTCGGGGTTTACAAGTGGTATCAGACCAAGTAGTTTGGGTAAGTGGCAGCAGGGGAACAGTTGGCCGTTCAACAGATGGAGGTGCACACTGGCGCTGGCAGCAGGTTGTTGGGTATGAAAAACGGGATTTCCGAGATATAGTCTCCTTTGATAGTTTAACCGCCCTAATAATGGCTGTAGCCGAGCCAGCGGTAATTATGCGCACAGATAACGGCGGACTCAGCTGGCAACCTGTATTTACCGATTCAACTCCCGGTATGTTTTTAGATGCCATGCATTTTGTTGATGCGCAAAACGGCATAGTGGTGGGTGATCCAATAATGAACCATGCATTTTTGGCCTCTACCCGCGACGGTGGCCAACATTGGTTACGCAACCCTGACTGGGATCAGCAGCCCACACTTCGCCTCGATTCAGGGGAAGCTTTTTTCGCCTCTAGCGGAAGCAATATTCAGTTATTGAAAACCACCCCGAATTTTCAATTTTACGTGGTTACGGGCGGATTACGCTCCCGACTAATTGGAGTAGGTTCTAATTTCAACCAGGATATTCCATTTTCCGCTTTGGGATCTAGCCGCGGCGCCAATTCACTCGCCATGTTAAACAATCATATAGGCGTTATTGTGGGAGGAGATTTTGCCCGAGATAAAGACAGTCTTCATACCTGTTTTTTAGTTAACACCCAATCCACTGTGCCTTTCCGTATTCCTAAATCTACCACCCACGGCTATCGTTCCTGCGTAGCCTGGATCTCCAAGAAATCCCTCATTGCCTGCGGAACTTCCGGAGTAGATATCTCAACCGATAAAGGTAATAACTGGAAGAATATATCATTAGCCGGTTTTCATACTTTGGGAAAAGCCCCAACCGGAAACTATGTATTTTTAGCGGGATCAGGTGGCAGGATAGCAAGAATGTCCATCCATTAATACCTATTAACAAAATGCCATTTTATAGCGCGTTTTGAACCCCTGAACCTTTTAAATAACTTATAACAGGAAATTACTGGTAATATTCCCAGCATTTACTAATTTTAAGCAGTTACCGGATTCTATATTAAAAAATGCATTTCTAACCAACGGGGTAATGAAAAAATTTCAAGCAATTATACATTTCACAATGGATGAGGAGTTTATGACCTTGGTGCCCCCGCATAGAACCTATATTAATTACCTAATCAACAAAAGCATTATCGACAGCTATGCGGTAAGTATGGAGAGCATGACATGCTGGATTACCTTTCATGCCAATACCCGGGAAGAGGTAGAAACCTATTTAGAAAAATCTCCCCTCTGTAGATATTGGCAATATCATATAGAAGAGTTGTTTGTTTACGATAGTCAGCAATACCGACTTCCCACCGTTCAGTTAAATTAAAGAAAGATTTTTTTGGGTAAGTTCTAATCTACCCTTATTTTTGCCGTCCATTTAAAGGGAGCATAGCTCAGTTGGTTTAGAGCATCTGCCTTACAAGCAGAGGGTCCGCGGTTCGAGCCCGTGTGTTCCCACATAAAAGCCTCACATTCTTGTGGGGCTTTTTTAGTAAGGTGTTGCCCGCCAGAGGCGGGCTTTGTGGGGAGGAATTTTGTTTGCAGGGGCAGTTGTAAACAGTTTTTTTTGGAGGGTATGCGTTAATTTTGTGCCATACCATTTTCTATGCCTGCATATAATCCCTTAGAAGAATCTACCGAAGAACTGGTAGTGGAAGCTACTCACGGGTATCACCTAATAGTTTGGAATGATGAAGTAAACACCTTCGAATGGGTTATTGAAACCTTGATGGAAGTTTGTGGACATGAGCATGAACAAGCCGAACAATGTGCCTGGCTGATACATAATCGGGGTAAATATGCTGTTAAAAATGGCAGCTACGAGCAACTTAAGCCCATGTGTGATGCCATTACCGACCGTGGTATTGGTGCAACTATTGAATCGGCAGAATAATTATTCAAAGAATCGCTTTATTCATCAACATGCCTTTACATATCCTATCGGAAAAGCTTTGGTTTCCCCCGGTTTCTGATGCAATGGAGGATGGATTATTAGCCATTGGAGGCGATGTAAATGCAAGCCGTTTACTGCTGGCGTATCAAAAAGGAATCTTTCCCTGGTATAACGACGATTTACCACTCTGGTGGAGTCCAGATCCCCGTTTTGTTCTATTTCCGGATGAACTGAAAGTGAGTAAAAGCATGCAACAAATTTGTAAAAAGCCTCCCTTTTCTTTTTCCATCAATCAGGCTTTTAAAGAAGTGCTCCTACAATGCAGTGTTTCACCCAGGCCAGGTCAGGAAGGTACCTGGCTGAATCCTGCACTCATAGATTCTTTATGTTCCCTTCATCAACTGGGTTGGGCACATAGTGCTGAAGTATGGCAGAAAAATGAATTGGTGGGAGGCTTATATGGCATTCGTATCGGCAAAGTATTCTGCGGTGAAAGTATGTTTAGCCGCGTAAGCAATGCCAGTAAATTTGCCTTTATACAATATGTTGATGAATTGAAAAAAGAAGGAGTGGAATTAATCGATTGCCAAGTTTACTCCGACCACCTTGCATCTTTAGGAGCCGGGATGATTTCTCGAAGTAGTTTTATGGAATATATTTAAGTATAGGACTACCCACTAAATCCATACATTCTTTGCACATCGCGAACAATCGTTTCTATATCGCGATCTTTTCCCATGGGGTCATAACTTTGTTTCAGGCTACTCCCAAATACAAAAGCTACCCCCTGCCAAAAAGCGGCCGTCATAAATCCCTTGTATTCTTCAATAATTTCGTAGCAGTTATTGCCGGTTTGGCGATTGATGAGTTTCATTAATACCTTGCCCTGATAAACCGAAAGCTGCGTAAGCTTATCTGTAAATTCTTTTTTTAGTTCCTTTTCGCGGGAATGGATAATTTGTCTCCTCTCCTTTTTACCCGATACATGCTCCAATTTCACATTGATTTCATTCATTATTTTACTGGCTGCCATAGCATATGGATAGGTAACTTATACGGCGTTCCGCAAACGAGTCCACTCAGCCCAGTATGCTTTTTGTTGCGCTGTTAATTTGGTGTAAACAAATACGGGTGGTAGAACTCCATAAGGAATAGTATCACCATTAGCTGAAATGATGGCATGTACCCTTACCGTATCTAAACTGCCCGTTTGTGCAGCCGTTCGATTCACGGGCAAAAAAGCCAGTAGAATACAAACTGGAATACCTATTTTTCGGATTAGGGTATGCATACAATAGAATGACAGGTTTCGTAATCTTAATGCTGCCTCTGCCGTAAAGGTAACCTAAAAAAATAGTTAAGAAGTGGCCGAACGACCTGTTTTTCCGAATCGAATTCTCTGCCAAACCGATAAGAAAAACCCAATTACCATCAGAATGGTACCTAACCAAAGCAGGTTAATCATTGGAAATTCGTACACTTTCAGGGTTAGTAAACTGGTAATGGCTGCACTTTGCTTTACACCAATTTCCAGTAATCCCTTTTTCTCGTCGAGAACCCGGTTAAAAGTAATGGCCACACTTTGGGCAACTACAGTATCTACAATGGGGCGCCATTGATTTGCTTTTAGCGCCATTCCTGGATGAGCAGGATAGCGACTGCCATTTTTGGCTTCCAGGGTTAGATTGAGAAATACAGCCGTTTCATCATTTGCATATAGAGACTGACGGCTGGCAGGATTTACACTTACTGAATCTAAACGCATCCAGCCAGAACTGTAAAATAAGGTATCCCCCACCCTGATTGTTCGGGGTTGGAAGGTGCTCGTATCGGTTTGATTATTCTCCTGAAAAGAAGTGATGTAAACAAAAATATCTTTATTCCAGTAATGCTTAGCAGCCGGGTTGGCCGCAAATCCTTCCCCACCCTTATTCTGTTTGATAACATCCGGGAAAAGACTAAAACTTTCTTGCCCCTGTTTGGCTGTAAAGTGGATATCAAAATAGCGCTTTCTATCAAGGGGATTAATACTATCTCCCTGATAGGTTACCCAAAACTTGCCCATATCGGTTTTGAGTCCTTTAAACAAGGTAATATTTTCAGCCGGATCACCTGCAGCACTTCCTTTACTGTTGGCACTGAGTGGGGTTATTCCGGTAGTATTCCAACTGAGCACGGTTTTTTTGGAAGAGGAAATTAATATACCCACCAGCATCAATCCGAATCCAACATGCGCCACAGATGCACCAGCCGCCTTAATTTTTCCCTTTAATACCAACCAGATATACGAGAAATTGGCAACCACCGAATACACGGCTGCAAATATGGCTACATGAATGGCCCATAGAAAGCCCAACCCTTTTTTGGTAAAATTAATGTCACCCAACAAACTAATGGATAAACTTATTACGAGTGCTATAACAGTGGGTAACCAAATGTGCTTCCCCAAATAGGCTCGGGGGGTAGTTTTATATTTCAGATATTGGGTAATGGCCGATAAACTACCAATTATAATGGCCACAAAAATCTGAATCTGATTATAGGCATATTCCGTGTCTTCCGGAGGTGCAATCTTGGTTCCAAATACTTTATTGAAAACAGGCACAGAAGTTTTGGCAATAATTACGATGCCCGCTAAAAATAATACCAATGACCCAATAAATAGCCAAAATTCCCGGCTATAGCTGTCTTCCTCCTTAGCAATGGAAGGTATCCCACGGTATCGGAAAGCATATAAAACAAGCGCTGGAATTAGAAATACAAACAGGAACAATAGTAATTGGGTATTCATTTCTAAATCGGTAAATGCATGTACCGACGTATCACCCAAAATACCACTGCGGGTAAGGAAAGTGGAATATAAAATGAGACAAAAGCTAATAATGTAGAAAAAATAGGTAGGCCTCAGAGAGTAGCCACTATTTTTATAAATCATATTCGTATGCAATCCCGCCACTAAAGTTAACCAAGGCACCAAAGAAGCATTCTCCACCGGATCCCATGCCCAGTATCCTCCAAATGATAAACTTTCATAGGCCCAGGCAGCCCCCATCATTACACCCAACCCCAATATGGCAGCTGAAAATCCAGTCCAGGAAAGTGCGGTACCCGTCCATTCGTGTCGATTGTTTAATAAACCCGCAATCGCCAACGCAAAAGGAATAATGGTAGATGCAAAACCCAGAAATAAAATGGGCGGATGAATTACCATCCAATAATTCTGTAAAAGCGTATTCAATCCCTTTCCATCACCCAACATTTGCAGATAATTGGGATTACTAAAAATGGGGGCAACGGTATCGTGACGGAGTAAAATAAAAGGACTACTGCCAACTTTTGCATTAAAAAAATACAAGCCAATCAACATGGTGGCCAAGCAAAACTGTGCCAGATTGATTACCCCCAATACGCCGTTTTCCCAAATCGATTTTTTGCGAATAAAAAACCAACCTAGTACACAATGCCAGAAAGACCAAAGCATAAAACTTCCTTCCTGCCCCTCCCAAAAACAACTGAGTAAATATTCAATCTGTAAACTTTTATCACTGTGGTTAAAAGCATATTTGTATTCGAAATAGTGATGGGAGATAA
>CAIUKP010000403.1 GCA_903899675.1 uncultured Bacteroidota bacterium
AGGATATCAGGAATATTCGCTTAGATGCGGTTTGTGCAGTAGCGGCCCAACTGAGGGTGCTACAAAGCAAAACGACGAGAAGGTTGCGGGTTACCATAGGTTCAAATTATTTTCTCAAAAGGATATAACGTAAAATTACTGCTTTTAGTGATATTTAAATAGGTAAAAAATGGTGGGTTTCATTTAATTTTATGCAACTGAATCGGATCAACTATGCGTAAGTATGTTTTTATAGGATTGGTTTTCCTGCTGGCCGGGAATACTTGCCTCGCCCAGCAAGATTCTACTCCACCTTTAAAAGATATCAGCCTGCTGGCCGAATTTATCAATGCCGACTACGAAATGGGCACTATCCCAATGGGTAAAGGCACCGATTTTAATGTGTATATTAAAAATATCTCTTCATCCGATACCCTCATGATTGTTGACGTGAAAGTAGGTTGCGGATGCACCACCCCTAAATTTCGCAGCAACGACCCCATACTTCCGGGTAAATCAAGCTACATCACCCTGGGATTTAATGGCAGTGCGGGCGGTGACTTTACCAAGTTTGCAGATATTATATTTAAAACCGGTCAATCCAAACAAGTGAAATTTCATGGGGTAGCCGTTGCCGAACCTGTTCCCGCACCCCCCGGTAAAAAACAATAATGCCCGATGAAATTCACCGGGCATTAATAAGATTAGTAAAAGTCTGGTATTAGAATCTCTCCAATTCTGAAAAGAAGAAATTCCCTTCTATCGCTGCATTTTCATCGCTGTCGCTGCCATGCACTGCATTTTCGCCAACTGATGCTGCATATTTTTTCCGAATAGTACCTTCCTCAGCTTGGGCCGGGTTAGTGGCGCCAATTAATTTGCGAAAATCTGCAACGGCATTGTCTTTCTCTAAAATGGCCGCTACAATATTGCCACTGCTCATAAAGCCAACGAGTTCTCCATAAAAGGGACGCTCGCTGTGAACTGCATAAAATTTGCCTGCTTGCTCAGGAGTTAAGCGGGTCCACTTCATCGCTTTGATGGTAAAACCAGCTTGTAAAATCTGATCTAATATTCCTCCGGTATAACCCTTTGCAGTGGCATCCGGCTTAATCATGGTAAATGTTCTGTTGCTCATAATGAGGTGTTTTGGCAGGCAAAGGTACGTATTTCCCTTGTTTTACCGCTCAAAAACCCTTTTTTGCGCCTTTTGAATAAATTCATTTGCCCAATCAGCTCAGAAATTGCAATTTTGCGCACTCGATGCTACCTATCTCCCAATTTTTCCCCCAATTACAACAACCGGCTCATGTAGTTATTACCATGCACCAAAAACCCGATGGAGATGCCCTGGGCTCTTCCTTGGGATTGTACCATTTTTTGATGAAAATGGGTCATTCAGTTACCGTTATATCACCAACCAATTGGCCCGATTTTCTCACTTGGCTCCCGGGTATGAAAGCGGTAATGAATTACGAAAATCAACGCGAAAAATCACGTACCCTGATAGCTGCTGCCCAAGTTATTTTTTGCCTCGATTTTAATATACTTCATCGTACAAAATCGCTGGAACCCTTGCTGGAAGAGGCTTCCGCCATTAAAATATTAATCGACCACCACCAGGAGCCTCAGGAAGATGCTTTTCAGTTTGGGGTGAGTGATACCGCTAAAAGTTCTACCTGCGAAATGGTGTACGATTTTATTGTACAGTCTGGAAATGATGCCCTGCTGGATGCAGAGATCGCAACCTGTTTGTATACCGGAGTAATGACGGATACCGGATCGTTCCGCTTCCCCTCTACCTCGGCATCGGTTCATCGAATGGTCGCCCGATTAAAAGATACCGGAATGAGTCATGCCCAGATTCATGAAGAGATTTATGATAATTTCCTTGAAAATCGCCTGCGATTCATCGGTTTTGCCCTGTTGAATCGGATGGAGGTATTTTACGAATTCAATACTGCCATGATGTACATCACCCGTGCCGATTTGCATCATTTTAATATCAAAACCGGTGATACTGAGGGATTAGTGAATTATCTGCTTACTATTCAGGGAATTAAAATGGCTGGATTGGTGATAGACAGAGACGACGAAAGGAAGTGGAGCTTCCGCAGTAAGGGCGGATTTGATGTAAATTCCTTTGCCCGAAACCACTTCGAAGGGGGTGGCCATAAAAATGCCGCCGGAGGCAGAAGCAGTGAATCTGTAGAAATGAATGTGAAAAAGTTCAGAGATATATTACCTTCGTACCAAAACCAGTTACAATAAATGAAAAAATTGCTACCGCTGTTATCAGCACTGGTATTGCTTGCAAGCTGCAATCAGTATCAAAAAACACCCTCAGGTATCTCTTATAAAGTTTCCGGTAACAGCAAAGTGAAGATCAAAAATGGTCAGATCTTTAAATACCATATGGAATATAGAATCCCTCCCAAAGATTCTGTGTTAAATAGCACTTACGAACACCTACCCGGCTTTATGATGTTCGATTCTGCACGGGTTTCTCCACACAGCTTTCTCGAGCTGATTACCAAATGTGGTGAAGGGGATGAAGTTGCTTTTTCTTTAAGTGTAGATACCCTTAAAAAAATGGGGGCTTTAGAATATAATCAGTTTTTTCACCGCAATGATTTAATTAAGGGTAAGTTGAAGATTCTGAAAATCTTTAAAGGAGAGGAAGAAGCCAATGCCGATTATAAAAAAGAAATCGACCTCGAAAAGAAACGTGAATTAGATCTGCTGAAAAATTATGTAAAAGAAAAAGGCATCACTACCAAAGAACTTCCTTCTGGCGTTCTGGTTCAGATTGAAAGAGAAGGAGAAGGCAGTAAGCCCGATTCCGGTAAAACGGTTCAAGTATTATACAAAGGATACTTCCCCAATGGTAAAGTATTTGATTCTAACAACGACCCGAAATCTCCCAATAAAAATCCGCTTACTATTCAGGTGGGTACGGGAGGTGTTATTCCCGGGATGGATGAAGGCATCCGTAATTTTGGAAAAGGTGGTAAGGGCAAAATATTTATCCCTGCTATGATGGGTTATGGACCGAGTGGTCAGCCCCCTGTTATTCTTCCGTGGGCTAATTTGATTTTTGATGTGGAAGTAATTGAAATGATGGCAACCCCTCCTCCTCCGCCTGCATCGGCACCTCAGATGCCACCGATGAGAAGATAATATTAAAAACGATAAATAGATTTAAATTAACGGCATCCAACTTTGGGTGCCGTTAATTTTTATATAAGGTTGGTTAATTGTATAGCTTCCCGCACTGCAGCCACATCATGCACCCGCAAGATGGCCGCACCCCGCAACAAACCAGCAGTATGCAACACCGTGGTACCATTGAGTGCCTGATCCGCAGTTATACCCAGAGTTTTATAAATTAGTGATTTGCGTGAAACCGCTAATAGCAAAGGATAGGGGAGGGAAGTAAAAATCGATAGCTGTTGTAATAGTAAAAAGTTTTCTTCCATCGTTTTGCCAAATCCAATGCCCGGGTCGAGTATTATATCGGTAATGCCCGCCTGCTTACAGGCTGCAATGCGCTCTGTAAAATAATCATATACCGTTGTTAGGATATCCCGCTGTGCCGGTTTTTCGTGCAAGTTTTCAGGGGTTCCGGAACTATGCATCAACACATACGGAACCTTACAGCGGGCAATGGTGGTAAGCATCTGTTCGTCCCATCTTCCCCCACTGATATCATTAATGAAACAAGCCCCCGCTTCAATAGCCTGCTGGGCAACGGTTGAACGGAAGGTATCAACCGACACAATGGCTTCCGGAAAACGTTGGTGGATAGCAGCTATCACTGGAATCACGCGACTCAATTCGGCTTCTTCCGAAACCGACTCACTGCCCGGACGAGTACTTACCCCGCCTACATCCAACAGGTGGGCCCCTTCTTGTAAAAATCGGGCGGACACCCGCATAGCCTCCTCCACCTCGCTAACCCGACTGCCGGCATAAAATGAATCCGGAGTACTATTTACAATGCCCATAATCAGGGGTTGGTCAAAATAGCACAATCTTCCCCGCAGGTTGAGCGAAAACTTAAAAGGTATTCTAGTATCTTGCATCTTGTTGAGGGCTGTTGGCCGGCCACTGTAAAAGTAAACTGAAAATGACGAATACCAACCTCCAATATGACCAGGCAATTAATGAATGTCGGGAAATTTTTATCCGAAAAACTAAGGACTACGGAACTGCCTGGCGGGTATTGCGCACCATTTCGGTAGTAGATCAGATTTTTATCAAGGCCCTACGCATCAGAACCATTCAAGATTTGCAAACACAAAAAGTAGGAGATGATATTCCCTCTGAATTTAAAGGGATTATTAACTATGCCGTTATTGGCCTGATGCAGCTGCACCTCGGTAATCCCCAGGTAGAAGATGTGCCTGTTGAAACCGTTGAAAATCTATATGCCCAACAGATTCAGCTGGCAAAAGATACCATGCAAAACAAAAACCACGACTATGGGGAAGCCTGGCGGGATATGAGCCAACAAAGTTTTGCCGACCTGATTCTGATGAAACTGATGCGCATTAAACAGATTTTGTTGAATGATGGGAAGACCCTGATAAGCGAAGGCATTGATGCCAACTACGTTGATATAATTAACTATGCCGTTTTTGCCCTGATATTGATGGCAGAAGGAAAACATGCAACTGTATGAAAACATTTATCACGCTAATCAGATGGTTCGTAGGACTACTGTTTATTTTTTCCGGATTAATCAAAGCCAATGACCCCTTAGGTCTCAGCTACAAGATGCAGGAATTTTTTGAAGTGTGGGGCATGCATTTTATGAATCCCTATACTTTGTCGCTCTCGCTGCTGATGAATGTTTTTGAAGTGCTCGCTGGAGTTGCGCTCATAATTGGCTGGCAGATGAAATGGTTCTCTGGATTATTATTATTGCTGATTATTTTCTTCACCTTTCTTACCGGCTATGCCTTGTTTTCGGGTAAGATAAAAACCTGTGGTTGCTTTGGTGATTGTCTCCCACTTACGCCCGCACAATCTTTTATGAAGGATTTGTTGCTCTGGGCTTTAATCATCTTAATTCGATTCTCTTTAAAAAGTATTACCCCGCTGTTTTCTACCCGCGTTTCCCTTACTCTATTAATAGTAGTAGTAATTGCCACGGCAGGGGCCCAGGGATATGTATTAAAAAATGCACCCTTTGTAGATTGCCTTCCGTATAAGCAGGGAAATAACCTGCTCGAAAAAATGAAAACGCCTGCAGGAGCCATTCCCGACAGCTTTTCAATTGAATTTACTTATTTGAAAAATGGAAATAAGCTAAGCTTTGATGCCGATCATTTTCCGGAAGATTTCGATTCAACGTATACCTATGTTGACCGGAAAGATCGACTCGTGAAAAAGGGCAATGGTTTGCAGGCGGCTATTCTAGATTTTTCATTACAAACTGTATCCGGCACTGATACTACCGCTGCTTTGTTAAACAGCAATAGCAACTACTTGCTGGTATTGGCACTCAATTTCGATCGGGTGAATGATTGGAAAGCTTCCTTTGAATCGGTAAAAGCTGCCGCACAACAAAAAGGATTGACGCTTTGGTTGGTAACTGCCGATGCTACAACCGCCCAGCAATTATTTCCTGGTGAAGCTGTATTGATATGTGATGCGACTGTAATTAAAACAGCTGCCCGCGTTCAGCCCACTTTCTTCTTGATGCAGGGAGCCAACATACAAGGAAAATACCCGTATACGGCAGCATCAACTTTAATTGGAAAATTACCGTAATAAAATACGCATAAAAAAGCGGTTGTGTTTTGTAAACTAAGTTCACTTAACACAACCGCAAAATCTAGCATCTTATATATGGCAAGCCAGATTTGATAGGAATTATTTTTTCATCATTCCTTTTACTACGCCAATAATGGCCATCAGCGCACCACCACCCACACCGCCACCGGCTAGGTTTTGAATAATGCTGCTTACATCCATAGAGGCACCAGCATCACCGCCCATGCCGAGCATGCCTAAAAGCTGACCACCCAGGCCACCGCCCAGAATGCCAGCAATAGAATTACCTACGGTTCCTAAAGAAGATTTTGGCAATAATTTTCCTGCCAGGTTGCCTCCTACAGCGCCGGAAGCCAGTTGAATTAACATGGGTACAATGTCCATAACAATTTGGTTTTTGGGGTTTTGAATGTTAAAAATTACTGACTTTGTTTAACATTTC
>CAIUKP010000404.1 GCA_903899675.1 uncultured Bacteroidota bacterium
GTGGTAGTGCACAATGGAATTGATTACACTCCTTATTTACAAGCACAACCGAGTATACAAGCATCGTTCGGATTTCCGGAAGATGCACTGATAATTGGAATGGTAGGCAGGGTACATTACTGGAAGGGGCAGAATTATTTTATAGAAATCGCCGGACTACTTCACCCGCAATTCCCCCAGCTTCGTTTTGTTATGGTAGGAGATGCATTTCCGGGTTATGAATATTTGTATGCGCAATTAGATAATCAAATACAACAATTAAAGGTGCAGGAGGTGGTAAAGCAGCTCGGTTTTAGAAATGATATACCTTCCCTTATGCAAAGCATCGATCTTTTACTATTGCCCTCCCAGTTACCCGATCCCTTTCCCACGGTAATTTTAGAAGCGATGGCATCCGGAAAACCGGTAATTGCCACACAAATGGGAGGAGCCCTGGAAATGATTGAAGCAGGAATAACTGGAGATTTTATGCCAGCCCACAATGCAGAGGAAGCAGCAGATAGAATAGCCAACTGGCTGAATAAAGAAAAACTGAATACAGCAGGCCTGGCAGCCCGCCAGCGTGTACTGGAAAAATTTAGTAAAGAAGCCTGGGAAAATAAGCTGATAAAAATTATTGAATGACGATTGCCATTATTGGAACCCGCGGCTATCCGTATGTATACAGTGGATATGAAACCTTTGCCAAGGAACTATCCGAGCGACTGGTAGCCAAAGGCGTGCGGGTGAAAATCTATTGTCATAAAAATTTGTTCACTACCTATCCCCCTCAGGTAAATGGCATCGATTTGGTGTATGTGCCTACGATTGAACATAAAATCCTGAGTCAATTTATTCATTCATTTTTTTCTATGGTGCATGCCTGTTGCACAAAAACCGATGTAATATTAGCAGTAAATGCCGCTAATGGACCCTGGGGATTGATTGCAAAAATTTTTCGAAAACCGGCTTGCATTAATGTAGATGGCATGGAATGGGAGCGACCCAAATGGAAGGGACTGGGCGGCAAATATTTTTACTACTCAGCATGGTTGGCAACCAAACTCTACCCAGTTATTATCACCGATGCAGAGGAGATGAGAAAAATTTATCTCGAAACTTTTCAAACTGATTCAACAGTTATCGCTTATGGCGCAAATATTCGTTATTCGCAACATCCTGAAAAAATAACTGAACTGGGATTAGTTTCGGGTGAATATTACCTGATTGTAGGTAGACTGATTCCCGATAACCATGCCGAACTCATTATTGATGGGTATTTGAAAGCCGATTCCGGCAAAAAACTGGTAATTGTGGGGGATGTGCCCTACAAAGATGCCTATGCAAGCCGGGTAAAAGAAAAAGCGAACGAAAACATTATATTTTTAGGATATATAAAAGATGCTGATTTGTTGGCGGAGTTATATCATCAATGTTTTGCTTATTTGCATGGTCATGCCTATGGCGGAACCAATCCCAGCCTCTTAAAGGCACTGGCGTATGGTTGTGTGGTAATGGCTATTAACACCCGATTTAGCCAAGAAATGCTTGCAGAGGGCAAATACGGCCTGTTTTTTCAGCCGGATGCCGATTCCATAGCAGCATTGATGCAAGAATCGGAGGCAGCGCCCGACAAACTCAGGCATTTTAGGGAGATTGCCCGGGAGGGTTTGGGGATTAAATACAATTGGGATGAGGTAACCAATTCTTATCTTGCAGTGCTAAATGAATTGAATCAGGGTAGGTAGCACTGCTGTTCCCATGGCCAAACCTTACAATCGTTATACCATCATCCGCTACATTATTGATGCCCCCGTGGTGGGTATTTCCTATTTGGTAGCTTCCCGGTTCAACTCTGGCCAGAGTATTATTTCTACCGACCGATATACCCTATTTTTTACGTTGGTTTCATTGGCACTCTGGTACATCGCAGCATCCTTTACCCGCCTATATGCCGATCGCCGTTCGAATAAGTATTCGGAAGAAATTATCTTCATCATCTACACCATTATCCTGTTTACCATTTTACTAAGTTCCGCTTCCTTTTTTCTGAGAGATTATATTAAGTTCAGTCCAGACTTTTTCCCCTACTACTTGTTGGTATTGTTTAGTTTGCTCACGCTTACCAAATACATCGTTCGGAAAAATGTACACTCTGCCATTTTTCAAGGAAAGTTATTAGATAATGTGTTGATTGTAGGATGTACACCGGCAGCCTTGGACTTTTACGAAACCATCAACAAGTATTATTACTACGGGTATAAATGTTTGGGCTTTTTAGATAATCAGCAGGGAAAGTTGAATGGCTGTGCATACCTGGGGCCAGTAGATAATCTGAGCATCTTATTGAAAGAAAAAAGAATTGATGAAGTGGTGATTGCCCTGCCCGAATCAGAAGCCGATGAGATTCAGTTTTGCGTGGAAGTATGTGATTTTTATTCAACCAAAGCCCGCATCATACCCAACCTGCACCAGTATGCTACGGCTAGTATTCAGGTGAATAATATTGGGTTGATGCCCATTATTAATGTGCGAGAATTACCATTGGATAAAAAAGAAAATCAAATATTAAAAGCTTTTTTCGACATCATTTTTTCTATTTGTTTTTTTATTTTTATAGGCTGGTGGATTTTACCCCTAATAGCCCTTGCCATCAAAATTACATCGCGCGGACCCATTATTTTTAAACAGGAACGTTGGGGATTGAACAACCAACAAATCATTTGTTACAAGTTCAGAACCATGGTATCTGAAAGTTCGGACATTGATGAAAACGGATTTTACCGCCAAACCAGCAAACAAGATCCGCGCATTACCCGTTTGGGAATGTTTTTACGCAAAACCAATATGGATGAACTTCCGCAGTTTTGGAATGTATTGTTGGGCAATATGAGTGTGGTTGGTCCGCGCCCCCACCCCACCCCGCTGAACCTCGAATCTATGCACACCGTAGAAAATTACATGTTGCGCCATATGGTAAAGCCGGGTATTTCTGGATGGGCACAGGTAAATGGTTACCGTGGAGAAACCAAGGTGCCGGGATCTATGCAGCGAAGAATTAATTTTGATTTGTATTATATCCACCGCTGGACCTTCTGGCTGGATTGTCAGATTATTCTGCAAACCATCATTAATATTATCCGGGGAGACCAAAATGCCTATTAACTATGAAACAAACGGTCGCCGGTATTATTTTATTAATCGTAGCATTCAGCCAACCCACGGGTGTTTCGGCACAGGTTGTTTGGGAAGCACCGCAGAAAGAAATCTATCCCTACCTCGAACGAATGGCACAGAAGGGGTTATTGCAATTCAATGATTTGATTAAACCGCTGAGCCGGCAATATCTGGGGGCTTGTTTGGATAGCTTATCACATCATTTTAATCAACTGTCTCCGGTAGAAAAAAAAGAATGGGCTTTTTACATGCGCGAGTATGGGTTCGAAACCGATACAACTGTTCATCCGGAATTAAAAGAATCTATCTGGTATTTTAAAAAGGACCCCTACAAAAGATGGCGACCTTTCTCCGCCCGAAACGCAAATGCCCTGATTCAGGCCGAACCGATTTTTACCGCCATACAGTTTAGTGGAACCAATAGCAATTATTTACAGTCCAGCTCCGGTGTGCATGTATGGGCCTATGGCGGAAAAAGATGGGGGTTTCAATTTTCATATCATGATATTACGGAAGCAGGAACGGGCTTAGACAGTACCCGCCAATGGACCCCCGAAACCGGCTTTGTTTTAAAGCAAACCGGCAATCGGAGTAGTCAGAATTATAGCCGCATACGCGGAAGTGTGAGCTATGCTTTTAAAAATGGGTCGGTAAGTGTGGGTATCGATCAGCAAACCTGGGGATATGCCCAATCGGGAAAAATCGTGCTGTCTGAAAAAGCACCCGCCAATCCTTATTTACGGTTAGATTATAGGCCATTCAGTTGGTTAAGTTTCCATTATTCAAATATGTGGTTGAACTCGAACCTGGTAGATTCTTTCCGAACCTATGGTACGGGTAATACGGTGTATGGAGGAGAAAGAATTCGATTCATACCCAAATTCATGGCTACCCATAGTATTAGTCTGCAAATTAACCGGCACTTGAGTTTTACGGCAGGGGAATCGATTGTGTACAGCGATAAAATGGATGTAGGGTATCTGATTCCGGTAAACTTTTTTAAGGTGTATGATAATATTGTTAATAATGGAAATATCCTGGCAGGGTCGAACGGACAACTATTTTTTCAGTTAAGCAGCAGAAATAAATTACCCAATACCCATTTGTACACTTCGGTTTTTATTGATGAGATCCGAACCAGTACGATGTTCGATAAAAACAAAAGTCGCAATCAACTGGGCTATACATTTGGTGCCAGCGTTACGGATTTTCTGCTACCTTATCTTACGCTTTCACTGGAATATACCCGGGTTAATCCCTTTGTTTATAAGAATCTGATTCCTGCTCAGGAATATACCAGCTATCAGAATAGTCTGGGTGATTGGATGGGAAATAATTTCGACCGCTTTTTTGCTTCTATCCGCTATACCCCAATTCCGCGTTTAAAATGTTTGCTTAGTTACCAATCTATCCGAAAAGGGGGTGCCGGAACGGTAGAACAGCAATATTTTCAGCAACCCCAGCCTGGTTTTTTGTTCATCCCGCTGTTTAATAGAAAAGAAATCACCTTCCGCTGTTCTTACGAGTTGATCAATAACCTGCAATTGACGGGTTGGTACTCCCAAACCCGCCAGCAGACGCTACCTGCTGCAACTTGGACTACCACCCAAATGGCCAGTATTGGCTTTACCTTCGGTTTATAGGCGTAAAAAGATAGATTTCCCCATTTTATAGGGAAAAATGTGGATATTTGTACCTACCAATTTCCTGCAATGAATTTACAAATTAGGTATTTATTTAATATTTTATTGATTACGCTGGTCTGCAGTACCCTCACTATACAGTTGGCGGCGCAGCAAATTAATGCCACCAACCTTTCTAGCACGCGTGTTGACCAAATGAATGACCAGCAGATTTTGCAAATCTGGCAACAGGCGCAAAGAAGTGGTATGTCGGAGGCAGACGCCATGAGTTTGCTCGTAAAGCGAGGTATGCCAGCTACCGAAGTGAACTCGCTTAAGAAACGGCTGATGATGATGCAAAGCAAGTCTAAGTCGGGTAGCAACCAATCCCTCATTAGAGATACCGCCAACTTTTTAAAAGATAGTTCCTGGTTGAAAGAGCTTCCGGCTATAAAAAGAAAGAGTCAGTATTATGGCTTCGATTTCTTTAATAATGCTGCAATCAGTTTCGAGCCGAATATGCGCATCACCACCCCCCAAAATTATCGATTGGGGCCGGATGATGAATTAGCTGTTAACTATACCGGCTTTAATGAAGCGAATGTTGACGCAACGGTAAATGCCAACGGAAAGATTATCCTCCCCTACGCAGGCTCTTTAACCGTAAGTGGGTTAACCTTAGAAGAAGCTACCCGACTGATTAAAACCAAGATGAAAGTTGCCTATCCAGCCATCAGCTCTGGAAAAACCCAGGTAATGGTAACCGTTACCAACTTTAAAACCATTCGCGTTACGGTGGTGGGCGAAGCGGAAATTCCCGGTACTTATCAGGTTTCATCGCTGGCCAGTTTTTTTAATGTGCTGTACAAAGCCAATGGACCCTCCGAAAATGGCTCACTGCGCAAGATTCAGTTAATCAGAAATAATCAGGTAATAGAAACCATCGACCTCTATGCATTTATGCAAAAGGGTATAATCAATGGAGAAGTAAAACTGCAAGACCAGGATGTAATTCATATTCCCGTTTACAATAAGCGAGTAACGGTAATGGGACAGGTTAAACGCCCGATGATTTACGAACTGCAGGATAAAGAAACCTTGCAGGATGTGATACAGTGGGCAGGGGGATTTGAATCGGGTGCCGTGCAGGGATCAGCCAAAGTAATACAGTTGGGAGAGAAAGAGCGAAAAGTACGAGATGTGACTGCGGCAGATTATGCCTACTTTATTCCCAGAAACGGAGATCAGGTAGAGATAGGGAAAATACTTTCCACTTTCTCCAATCGGGTAATGGTAAGCGGTGCGGTGTTGCGTCCGGGCACTTATGAACTGACTGATCAATTAACCGCAGGCCAACTGATTAAACAGGCAGAAGGGTTAAGACCAGATGCGTTGTTACAAAGAGGATATCTTACCAGAAAGCAGCCGGGTACAGAAGGAAAGATCATTTCCTTTCATGTGCAGGATTTGCTGAGTGGAAAACAGGATGATATTTTGTTGGTAAAGGAAGATTCCCTAACCATTTTATCGAAAGACAGCTTACGGGATATTCCATCGGTAGTAATTGCCGGAAATGTAAATCAACCCATCACCATTCCTTATAAAGAAGGCTTAACCTTAGAAGATGCCATTTTAATAGCCGGTGGATTCACTTACGATGCAGCCACCCACAAAATAGAAATTTCCCGCTTACAAAATAACCGGGCAGATACGCTGGCCAATGCACTGATTCAGGTACTAACAGTGGAATACGATACAACAAACAGTTCACGCAGCAATAAAACACTGCTGGCACCGCTGGACTATGTATTTGTTCCTCAGTTATTAAATTACCGGAACCTGGGTAAGGTTAAAGTGCGGGGTGAAGTGTTATATTCGGGAGACTATGCCTTGGAGAAGAGAAATGAAACCATTCAGGAAGTTTTACAAAGATCGGGCGGTATATCCCCTTTTGCGGCGATGGCGGATGTGCAGGTGTTTAGAAGAGGACTGCGGGTAGGTACCGATGTGTTATCGGAAAATCCGGCTGCCGGCGGGGAGAAGTTTCTTCTGCAACCAGATGATAGTATCTATGTTCCTAAAAAACAAAGTTTTGTAGAAGTGCAGGGAGCTGTATTCAATCCCCAGATACTTCGGCACGATTCGCAGCGATTCTTATCTTATATATCGGATGCAGGTGGAATAACCGACAAAGGCAATTTGAAAAAATCGTATATCCAATACAGCAATGGTATCAACCGAAAAATTCATCATTTTCTGTTTTTCCGTCGCTATCCGAAAGTAACCCCGGGCAGTAAAATTATCGTACCCGAAAAATCCGAAACAGCAGGCAAAGGATTGAGTGTGATTGAGGTATCCACATTAGTGGGTTCTTTGGCTACCATACTTAGTTTGATTGCGGTTTTACAAAAATAATTACTTTACAACCCCCAACCTATGGCAGGTAACGAGCCCATACAGGATACCGATTTTAATCAGGAAGAGCGCAACTTTTCATTTATCAACTTACTGCAAGAAATCTGGCAACGCTTTGTATATGCCCTAAGCAGAAAGAAATGGCTGACAATAGCATTTGTATTGGGTGCATTACTAGGAACGGGCTACGCACTAATCAAGAAAACCACCTACACTGCCAAACTAGTATTTGTGGTAGAGGAATCAAAGAGTTCGGGAGGATCCATTGCCTCTGCGCTTGCCGGACAATTTGGCTTTGACGTGGGCTCTCTTACCGGAGGAGGCAGTGGCGTATTAGCGGGAGATAATGTGCTGGAACTGCTTAAAAGCAGGAGTCTGCTTAAGAAAGCCTTACTAACCCCCGCAGTAAATAATCAGCAATCACTTGCAGATCGGTATGCACAGGTATATGGGTTGACCGAAAAATGGAAATCCGCAAAAGAAATAGGTACCGAAATTCATTTTACCCCAGAAAAAGAAATAACCAATCGGTTAACCGATAGTTTGCTGCAAACCATTATTGAGCGGCTTTTAGAAAAAGAAATAACGATTGTAAAAACCGATAAAAAGTTGGGCTTTTTCCAGCTGCAAGCAACTACGCGTGATGAATGGTTTAGTCAGCAAATTTGCGAACGCCTCTTAAAAGTAACTACCGACTTCTACATCAACACCAAAACCCGCCGGCTAACTGCCAATATAGAAAGACTGCAAAAGCGGGCGGATAGTTTGGGGATTGTGCTGGACAATAAGACCTACTCAACAGCCGCTGCCACACAAAGATTGCTCGATGCCAATCCTGCCTATGCGTCCCCACAGGTAGACGCAGAAATTAGTACCCGCAATAAATATTTACAGGGTACGGTGTTTGCAGAAATAGTAAAGAATTTAGAAATCAGTAAAACCTCCCTCATACAAGAAACCCCTACTGTTCAGGTAGTAGACCGGCCGGAGATGCCGCTAAAGAAAAATGAAACCAAGTGGTGGATGGGGATGATTTTGGGGGGATTGGTTGCGGTGGTGAGTTTGATCGGGGTGATTACGTTGTTTGGGGAGAATAGAGAAAAAATTTAGTTTGTATAATTTTAAATTTCTTGTTAAGTGAAATCAATCCTAAAATTTCTTACAACCACTATTGGCACTAATAATGATGAGATTAGATCAAATTGGGTAATCTCACAAGTTCAATCATTACCAAAGGGGATAAAGATTTTAGACGTGGGTGCCGGAGAACTTAGATTTAAACAGTTTTGTAATCACCTTGAATATATTTCACAGGATTTTGGTAATTATGATGGAGAAGGAGATGGAAAAGGCTTTCAAATGGGGAAATGGGATAATACAAAGCTAGACATAGTTTCAGATATCACTTCCATTCCATTACCCGACAATTCTGTTGATGCAATTTTATGTACTGAAGTTTTTGAACATATACCCGATGCAATATCAGCACTTAAAGAATTCAATAGACTTTTGAAGCCAGGCGGTACAATGATGATAACTGCGCCTTTTTGTAGCCTTACACATTTTGCACCTTATCATTTTTGTGGCTATAGTAGGTACTGGTACAAACATCATTTAGATGCTTTGGGTTATCAACATATAATCATCGACCATAATGGCTCTTGGTTTGCGTTTATTGCTCAAGAACTTAGACGAAGCTATTTAGTTAGTAAAACCTACTCCGGTAAAATAATTGGTAGATTATTACAAATTGCTTCTTTACCACTTTTAATCTTACTTAATTTTGCCAATAATCGAGACAAGGGATCACAAGAGTTACTTTGCTTTGGATTTATGGTAAAAGCAATTAAAAATAAGTAAACAAGAAAAATCTCTATCAATCAATTATCGAAAACTTATGCAAAACACATAGTTGTGTTTGGAGTTTTCATATGGTTTGGGAATATTGGATAAAATTAAATTCAATTATACCCGAAAAATCAAATTTTTAATTAGCTATTTATTCAAATTGAATGAAGTCAGTAGTCTACATCAATTTACCCAAAGCAGGATTAGGTAATAAATTAGTGGTATGGACACGAGGCTATGTATTCGCTAAAAAACATAATTTAGCTATTTATCGTAGTTCTTGGTTTTATTTGAATGTTGGTCCCTGGATTAGAAATGAGAAGAAAAAAAGAATATACCTTCACTATTTTAAAAATAGAGATATAAAATCAGTTTTAGTTGCTCTCTGTATGCCTTTAATTCCCAATAAGTTTATCGAAAAGAATCCAGAGAATTACGATGCTTCTTCAAAATTCAAAATATATTGGTTTGACTGGAACGATGACGTTTATGGATTCTTTTCCAATCAACGCACAAATAGAGAAATAATAAAAGAGGGTATTTTATCTCAACTAACTGATAAAATATTATTAAAAGTTCAAGAGCTGCAAAATCCTTTGATAGGGGTGCATATTAGAAAAGGGGATTGGAAATTTAATTCAGTATTTCTTCAAAATAGCTATTATATTGATAAGATATTAGAATTAAGAAAAAGCATTGGCAATGATACAATGCAAGTGACCATTTTTTCTGATGGAAAAGAGGATGAGTTAACAGATATTCTTTCACTTCCAAATGTTACCCTATCAAAAAACAAAGAAGATATTTTGGATATTTTCGAGTTAAGTAATAGTAAATATTGTATCCTTTCATTAGGCTCTACCTTTAGCTACTGGAGTGGTTTTTTTAACGAAAATCAGGTTTTTTATCACCCAACAGACGAGATGAATTCAAGATTATCGAATAGTGAGTAGTTTCTATAGTAATTGGGAATTTTTAATAGAAATTTTCAAGAGAATACATCCGAAGAGCCATTGAAACTATAGCATAAAAAAAAATCTACCCTTTTTGAAAATACCCCAGATTGGTGAATACCTACTATTGCTAGTTGTGGAAGTTAGAGGGTAAACTTAGGGTATGAATTTTTTATAACTCACCGCTATAGTATTTCTCCTGCCCATAGCCTATCTAAAAATATCTTCCAGGGCATTACAGTAATATCACCCATTTTTCTTTCAGCCGGGTCGCTGCTAACTACTATTAACTTTTTGACTGAATACTCCTCCGAAAACCCTTTTAATCCCTTCAGATGATGGGATTGCACATTGGATGTACTTTTAACTTCAATGGCTACTTCATGGTCTCCCAGAATAAAATCAACTTCCATTTGAGAGGTAGTTCTCCAATAAGCAATCGGATACTGCTTTCCTGAATATTGGGTATGGGCGTATAATTCTTGATAAATAAAATGTTCAAATGCATTACCAAATGCTTCGCTGCCCGGTTCAACCTCTCCCCTCTTTAATAGGTGACCGGCAATTCCCAGATCAAAATAGAAAAACTTGGGTGATAGAATGATTCGTCGCTTGGGTTTTTTTTGAAAGGAAGGAACAAACCTGCCGATCAGTGTATCCTGTATTATTTGAAAATATTCCCTTACTGTATTATGACTAACACCACAATCGGAGGCGATATTAGAAAAGTTAACCATTTCTCCATTAGAGAAAGCAGCAGCCCGCAAAAATTGGGTGAATGATTGCATATTTCTAATTTTGGCTTCAGCTGAAATTTCTTCCTGCAAATAACTACCAACATATGCATCCAAGAGAGGTTTTGGATTTTGAGAAGCATAATGTCGGGGAAGCAAACCACTATTGAGTGCTTTTAATAAATCAAATTCGGGTATTTCGGAATAGCTTAAAGGTAATAATTCATATCTCAAAGCTCGTCCACCCAAAAGATTGGCTCCAGAACGAATAATCTTTCTTGCACTAGAACCACTAAGTATACATCTTCTTCCCTGATTAACCATTAGCCAATGAACTTCATCTAAAAGTGCCGGAATTTTTTGAATTTCATCCACTACCACAAGTCGATTAGAAGTATCTGCTAAAACCACCTCCCGAAATTGTTCCGGCTCACTAACATATCTACGAAACACATCAGATTTCAATAAATCAAACCACAATGCATCCGGATAAAGCTCTTTTAATAGGGTACTTTTCCCAGTCTGCCTGGCCCCCCAAAGAAATAAACTCTCTTCGCCCGCATTAATAAATTGCTGCTTACGATGAAACATACCATCTGATTTACTTACAAATATCATGTATTTTGTAA
>CAIUKP010000405.1 GCA_903899675.1 uncultured Bacteroidota bacterium
CCCAAATGACAAAAAAAATATTCCTCAAAAGGGTGAAATAGTCTCATTACCTTTGATTTTAACTAAAAAAAGGCAGCTATGAAGTTCCCAAAGCCAATTACAACCGAATGGATGGCTTCATTTCTTTCGGCAGAAATGGTTGGAAAAACCAATCAGATGATAACTGGCATCAATGAAATTCATGTAGTAGAGTCTGGAGATTTGGTATTTGTAGATCATCCGAAATATTATACAACCTGTTTACAAAGTGCTGCTGATTTTATCATCATCAACTCTAAGGAGGTAGACATTCCGGAGGGGAAAATGATTTTTTATGTTGCGGATCCTTTTGAAGCCTATCTGAAAATTGTGCAGCATTTTCACCCGCTTACAATTCCAGAAAAGGAGATGAGTGATGATGCATTTATTGGAGAGGGAACTGTAATTATGCCACAGGTTTTTATCGGAAAAAACGTGCGTATTGGCAAAGATTGCATTATTCATCCACAAGTATCTATCCTAGATAACAGCCAAATTGGCGACCGGGTAATTATTCAGTCTGGAACGGTAATTGGCAGTGATGCCTTTTATTACAACACCAAAAAGAATCGCCCCCAGTGGTATAAAAAAATGCTCAGTTGCGGAGGTGTAATTTTAGAAGATGATGTTGAGATAGGAGCCTGTTGCACAATTGATCGCGGTGTAACTGGTATCACACGGATTGGCAATGGAACCAAAATTGATAATATGGTGCATGTTGGTCACGACACCCGCGTTGGAGCCAATTGTTTATTTGCCGCCCAAGTTGGCATCGCCGGCGGAACCATAATAGAGGAAGGAGTAACCTTGTGGGGTCAAGTGGGAGTTAATAAAACTATTACAATAGGTGCGCATGCAACTGTAATGGGCCAAAGCGGCGTAACTGCTTCACTAAAAGGTGGCAAAACCTATTTAGGATATCCTGCAGAAGAAGCAGGATTAAAAAGAAGAGAATTGGTATGGATAAAAAGAATTCCGGAGCTCTGGAAAAAAGTGATGGAGGGATAGACTGTGTTAGCTCTTTATCATTCCCTTAGAAATGCCTTCTTTAAACTCATTACAAATTCGTTGGATAGAATCCTCCAGAGGCGTATACTTAAAATCAGGAAAATCATTCAATAAACGGCTGTTGTTAAAAGTAACCCTTGCGCGGGCGGTGGCTGCGGTTTCGCGGGTAAGAAGTGGATCACTTCCGGTAATAAAACCCTTAATAGCTTCCCAGCGCCAAACCAGTTGACTTAATAATGCATTTACTTTTCGGTGTGGTGGCTTTTTATTAAACCCGTTGGCAATTAAAGTAAACACTTCCCGATACGTTCTGTTTTCCGCACTAAGTATATATCTACGAGCCATCCGATCACTGTCCATTAACAAGCGCATTGCTCGAGCTACATCAGCTACCGCTACAAATCCACTACTCCCCTCTGTGTACCAGGGAAATTCGTGATAGGCCGAATGAAATATTTTAGAAGAGCCTCCGTTCCAATCACCAGCACCCAGAATAATAACGGGATTTACAATAACAGCAGATAATCCCTCCGCAATTCCTCTCCAAACTTCCATTTCTGCTAGGTATTTGGTTTTGCCATATTCACTGTTGCTCGATTCGGGCGTCCAGTTCATTTCTTCATGAATCGGTTCATTTTCGCGAATACGTCCGAGGGCCGCTACCGAACTTACGAATAGCAAACGCTTAACGCCCGCTTCAATGCAGGCATCTACCACCTGGGTAGTTCCTTGAACATTTATCTGATGCATTGCTTGTTTACGGGCAGGATTAAATGAAACCATGGCGGCACAATGATAAACCTGTTCTACCCCTTCCATGGCTTGGGCTAAACTTACAACATCTAAAATATCTCCATTTACCCACTCAACACTTGCTGCATGCTGAAACTGGGGGATACTAGATCGAAAGATAGCCCGCACTGGTTTTCCCGCTGTTACTAATTGCTGAATCAGATGAGAACCTACCAATCCCGAACCTCCGGTTACTAATATCATACTATTTGATTAAATGCTAATAAATTATTTACTACAGCGATTGCAGCAGCCACTTACTACCATATCAGTGCGGGAAGGCCTAAACCCAACGGGCAATTGCAAAGAAGGAACCACCACATGGTCTAAACAATAAGTAGTGCTACAATTGTCGCACATAAAATGAATGTGATTGTCGTGATGATGCCCCTCGCTGCAGGCATCTTTACATAAAGCATATCGAATGGCATTATCAGCCGAAGGAATGGTATGTATTATCCCCTTTTCAACGAATGTTTGCAGCGTTCTATAAATAGTAACCCGATCGAATTCCTCCCCGGTATTATTCTCAATATCCATATGTGCCAACGCACCGTCCGATTCCATAAATAGCTGAAGAATCGTTTTGCGGCTATCCGTAATACTCAGTTGATTCTTTTTTAACGTATCTATTACCTGTGCATGCATACCGCTTCTACTCTATTTTAATCTATCTAACAATTTTTGGGGGAAACTATTTTTCATCCAACACTCTACGAATATCTTTCCGAAGCCGATCTAAATCTGGCTGCTTTAATCCATCATATACCTGTCCTCGCACCTTACCCTGTCTGTCTACCAACGCAAAAAATTGGGTATGCATAAATTGATCCTCTATGTTGGCAACATTATTTTTAGGATCATCTAATAAATAAGCAGATCGGGCCATTTGATAGAGACTATCTTTTCGGCCGGTTAATAATACCCATTTGCGGGTATCAATTTTCATTGAATCGGCATACACTTTCAGGCGGGCAACCGAATCTCTGTCTGGATCGCAAGTATGCGCAACCACCATAAAATCGGGTTCCGATGCAAATTCCTTGCTAATAGTTGCCATATTCCCATTCATTTTAGGACAAATGCCTTTGCAAGTAGTAAAGAAAAATTCAACCACCGATACCTTACCCAACATATCCTTATCAGTATAGGGCTTCCCATCCTGGGTAGAAAACTGAAAGGGCTTTACATAACTGATGATTGCCGGTTTCGACTTCCAATTATCGGTACCACGGAACAAAAAATAGTAAAAGCATGCCACTAAAATGGCAAAAGTTATTAGGTAAAGAAGCGTTTTTGATCGCATACAGTCAATTCTATGCAAAGGTACGAAGCATTTGAACGGGATGGCTAAAAAAGCGTTTTTTGCAACTATGTTGCAATGTGGTATCTTTGCGGCATGTCATTTAAAATCAATTGGGATGCGATTGGGATAAGTACCAGTTTAGCATGTGCCATACATTGTGCCCTGCTGCCTTTATTTTTCACCAGCCTACCCATATTCGGTATTAATATAGTGCACAACCTTTTTTTCGAATATGCAATGATTGTATTGGCCATGGTTGTAGGTACCTATTCATTATACCATGGCAAAAGAAAACATCACCATAACTGGTGGCCCTTCCGGTATTTTTTGTTGGGGATGATATTATTACTATTGAAAGTAACATTTCCTGCTTGGGAGATAATTCTATTGGTTCCGGCTGTGATTGGGATTATCGTAGCCCATGCACTCAACTATCGGCTTTGCCGCCAGCACAATCATGCCCATTCGGATGATTGTAATCACTAAGTTAGAAAAGTAACTTATTCAAACTGATAACTTACGCCGCCATCCTTTTCATCTTTTAAGAGAACGCCCAGCTGAGCCAGCTCCTGCCGAATTTTATCGCTGGTTACAAAATCTTTTTTGCTTTTAGCGGCTTTTCTAATTTCTATCAACAGTTGTAACACACCGTCTAGTTTTCCGTTGTTTGCAGTATGTTCTCCCTGTAATCCGAATATATCTTCTACAAATCGTTTCATATGTTGTTGCAGCAATTGAAACGTGTCTAAACCGATAGCACCTGCCGGTAAATGGCCATCTTTCACTGAATTGATATGGGAGGTTAATTCAAATAGATTTGCCAACACTTTAGCAGTGTTTAGGTCGTCGTTCATAAATTCCTCCATTTCAGCTACGAGTGTTCTAATAGACTGGTTAAGGTTTTCATCTGCCAAACCAGTGGGCTCGATGGGCTCTTTTTTCATTAGCCACTGATAGGCTTCCCACAAGCGCTTGAGTGCTTTTTCGGAGGCCTGCAGTGCCTCATTACTGAAATCGAGTGTGCCGCGGTAATGACTTTGCAGAATAAAAAAACGGATAGTTTGCGGAGAATACGGTTGCGAAAGTAAAGGATGATTACCGGAAAATAATTCGGTTAGTTTAATTACATTATTATAACTCTTCCCCATCTTTTTACCGTTGATGGTAATCATATTATTATGCAGCCAATATCGAGCCGGCATAACGTGATTACATACGGTACTTTGGGCAATCTCACACTCATGATGAGGAAATTGCAAGTCCATTCCCCCACCATGTATATCAAACTCTTTTCCCAGGTATTTACTACTCATGGCAGAACACTCAATATGCCAGCCCGGAAAGCCTTCGCCCCAGGGACTCTGCCATCGCATGATGTGCTCAGGAGGTGCTTTTTTCCAGAGGGCAAAATCACTTTTATTTCTTTTCTCATCCTGGTGATCGAGTGCCCGGGTAGATTCCAATTGATCTTCTAAAATTCTTCCACTTAAAATACCATAGGGTTGTCCCTTTTGAGAAAAAACTTGGTGATACTTTTCTACATCAAAATAAACGGATCCATTTACCTCATAGGCATAGCCATCGGCTAGGATGGTTTTAATCATTTCAATTTGTTCTACAATATGTCCGGTAGCCGTAGGCTCAATACTGGGAGATAGATTATTAAATTGTTCCATAGCCCATTGATACAGCCGGGTATATTTGTGCACCAACTCCATCGGCTCGAGCTTCTCGAGGGTTGCTTTACTGCTGATTTTATCTTCGGCCTCTCTGCCTTCCTCCTCAAAATGACCAGCATCGGTAATATTTCTTACATACCGAACCTGATAACCTAAGTTAAGCAGGTAGCGAAACAACACATCAAAAGTTATAAAAGGTCTTGCGTGTCCGAGGTGACTTTCGCCGCTTACGGTTGGTCCACACACATACATGCCCACATAGGGGGGATGGATGGGAGTAAAAACTTCTTTTTGACGGGTAAGTGAATTATAAACTTTTAGAGACATGCAGTAAGCTTCAAGAGAATCAATAAATTAATTACAAATGGGACAAACATCCACTCAACAATATTTGGTACAGCACCTAAACATAATGATACAAAGATATTCTATTTTTTTAATTCCAGATCTGCCAGGAGTAGGAAGTGATCGCTTAGTGCTTCGTCGATGATGGCAAATTGTTTCACATCCCAGTTGAAATCGGATAAAATGTAATCGATGCGCAGGGTGGGCGACAGCGACATATAGGTGCGACCTAAGCCGGCAGAGCCCTTTAAAAATGCATCCTGCAAGCGATTATGCGTAATTTGATGGTAGGTATAAGAAGTAGGTACATCATTAAAATCGGCACAAACGATTACTGGATACCGAGAAGCATCAATGGTTTTTCTAACAAGGATGGCCTGACGTTCTCTGTATTGAAAAGCCCGCTTCATTTTGCGAAAAATATTTTTAGAGGCTTCTACCCCATCCTCTTCCGCTGCCCCAATTTTATCGAGGCCTTCATAATCCTCTTTCTTAAACTTAAAGGAACGCAAATGAGTAGTAAAAATCCGAACGGTGTCAGTACCTCTAACTACATCAGCATATAATAAACTTTCTGCGTCGGGATAGGGAACACGCCGGGTTGTAATGATGGGCCACTTAGAAAAAATCACACAGCCACTTTGATAGGACCCAGATTTATTTTGATAATTAGCAGCAAAAAAATGGTAGGGATAGTTTTTAGCAAATAAGTCGATATGATTTTCATCTGTTGACTGATTGAATTCCTGCAAACAAATAATATCCGGCTTATTTTGCTGAATGGCATCGGATATTTGTTTTTTGATAACCGCCATCCCCTGAGATGCAGCCCCTACTCCATTAAAGCTCCGAATATTCCAATCGGCAATCCGCCAACTTGATAGGGTTTTTGTGGAGGCAAATGGTTTAATTGTTTGAAAAGCTACTACAAAAATTTGCTTCCAGCCAATTACCAAACTGATTAATGAAAATATAGCTAGGGAGGGTTTTGCAAATAGCCAAAACAATAAAAAAATTAATTGCAGCAGAATTAGATAGGGAATAGCAAGGCCCAAAAATCCAGTAAACCAACCCACCGGTTTAGAAAAACTTACTAGCCATATCGACAACAAAAAAACAATGTTGAGCGCTACGTTCAGAGAGAGAAACGTTCTCTTGGTAATTCTTCGAATAAATTGATCCGGCATAGAATAAGTAAGATAGTTTTTTACTGATAAACCACAAAAGCCTTGGTTACAAATTTTTCACAAGCTTATTGGCAAACTATCTGCAACTATTCACTGGCTTTTCTTAGAAACTCTTTTTCTTCTTCGGTTAGCTGGTCAATCCCATGTTGATTAATCTTGTCGAGAATAGCATCCAATTTTTGCTGGGTAACTTTAGGGATTCGTTCAAAGGGTGCCGGGGAATTATCGGAGGGATATCTAGTATCTTGATATTTTTTTGTATGAAGTTTTTCAGGATTAAACCAATCATTTATCCAGTTTACCAGATTCGTCATCCAGGCTCCCCAATCTTTACCTCGTTCTAATTGGTGTATGTATAAATATCCTACCAATCCTGCCAACAGATGCCCCCCGCTTATGGATAGTTGAGTTACTCCTATGGATCCGATATCAATCAACACATACAAAACAGTAATAACCCAAATCGGAATACCGCCGTTAATCATCGGGAATAAGCGGTAATTAGGGGCAAGGGAAGTGGTTGCTACTGCGATTGCCATTACAGAAGCCCCAGCTCCTAATAAAGGAGGTGTAACTGATAAATTCGCTTGCAAAACGGGTATCGTGTTACCAGCCACTAAAAATACGAGACCTCCTACAATTCCTCCATACAGGTAAATGGGTATCAATTTTTGGTTGCCGGCTAAGTCTTGCAAAATATATCCGAAACTCCAAAGCCAGGCCATACTGCTTATTAAGTGCCAGATGGTATGATGGGTGAACATATAACTGAAAAGCGTCCACGGTCTGCCCTGGAAAATATCGGTTGAAGCCGGTAACGTGAACCAATGAAGAATTTGTCTGTAAAATACTTCTTGGGGTGTATCCGAGATGAAATAAACAATCTTTACAAAGTTGATTAATAGAAATACCAACATATTTACAGCAAACAGCAATACCAATGCATTGTTATCTTGCCCCAATAAAATTTGCCGTGCCGAACGGGAACCCATATCTCTCATATTTCTGTATTAAATTGGCCTTAATAAAATTGTTTTTTGTTACCTCGGTTCCAAGTAATTACAATCAGCAATCCCACCAAGGCACCGCCTACATGTGCCCATCTAGCAACATTATCTCCTGCGCTGTTTTGTACTGCAAAAAACAGTTCATAGGAGAAATATAAAATACCTAACCATTTAGCTTTAATTGGAAAAAGAAAGTAAATATAAATGTAGGTGTTAGGAAACAGGTACACAAAAGCTGCTAATATACCAAACACAGCTCCACTGGCTCCAATGGTAGCGGTATTCAATATTTCTTGGTATCGTTCGGTAATTTTTTCAAAAATTAGGCCACTCATTTGAGCATTATTCTCTATTCCTTGCAAATGTTCCAGTGCCGTTGGTGTTCCTGGAAAATATTTGGCAATAAATCGCCCCAAATCGGCTATAGACGCTGGTTGACCACCCTGTTGCATTTGGTAGAGCAACTGATAGTCTTTCATCATGGGTAAAAACTCGTAGCTCAAAAAAAGCAAATGTATTAACGCTGCTCCCAGCCCACAAACAATATAAAAGGTAAGAAAACGCTTCGAGCCCCATACATTCTCCAGCACTGAGCCGAACATCCATAAGGCGAGCATATTTCCGAATATATGGCCCAAGTCTCCATGCATAAACATATGGGTAATTAACTGCCACGGACGAAACAGGGTGCTCTGCCAGGCATGCAGGGCAAAAGTGTCTTCGATATTTATCAGGGCATCCGGCCCACGAAAGGCGAATTTTGCCATGAAAAAAAGCCCATTAATAATGAGTAGATTTTTAACAATTACCGGTAATATTTCAAATCTACTGGGTCGAAACTGTGTCATATATGCTTATATAAGTTGCTGCATTCACTTTTAATTATTCAGCCCCTGTATTTTTTAATTTCAATTGTATTACATTTTCTATGTGCAGGGTATGGGGAAACATATCCACCGCTCGGCTTCGGGTTACCCGATATTTTTCGTTGAGCAATGCAAGATCTCTTGCCTGCGTTGCTGGATTACAGCTCACATATACAATCAGCGGCGCTTCCATTTCCAGCAGTTTGCGAACCAATTTTTCGTGCATACCGGCCCGAGGTGGATCGGTAATTACTACATCGGGTTTCCCTTCCTTTTCAAAAAACGCATCATCACAAATTGCTACCACATCTCCGGCAAAAAAACGAGCCTCCTTAATTCCATTCAGCTCTGCATTTTTTTTTGCATCGGCAATGGCTTCGGGTACCACTTCTACCCCAACAATCTTGGCTGCTTTTTCACTTAGAAATATTCCAATGCTGCCGGTTCCACAGTACAAATCATAAACAACTTGATGGCCATTTAGTTCTGCCATTTCACGAATTAGTCGATACAACTGCTCGGCCTGGTAGGTATTGGTTTGAAAAAAAGACTGGCTACTAATGATATACTTGAAATGTTCCAGTTGTTCGGTGATGTATCCCTTTCCGAAAACCACCTGGGGTTCTAGGCCTTGCAAACTATCATTGTGCTTGGCATTTACCGTAATCAATAGGGTAGTAATTTGGGGGAAATCGGCCAATAAACGCGAACTGAGTTCCTGCTGCAGGTCGGGCAAAGGGTACCCAATGATCACATTTACCATCCATTCTCCGGTAGTTGTATTTCGGATTAGCATATTTCTCAGCCAGCCTGCGTGAGATCGGGGATTATAAAAAGGAAGTTGGTGCTGGATGGCAAAATCTTGCACCGCTTTTCGTATCAGATTGGTGGGCTCATCCTGTAAATGGCAGGTATCTATTGCCACTACTTTATCAAAGAAACCCCTGGCATGAAATCCTCCCGCACCCGGCAGTTCATCCAACGGCTCTCCAGAAGCCTTCATGCGGGAAAACTCAGCTGGGGGAATGTATTTGCGATCACCAAAAGTATATTCTAGCTTGTTTCGGTACAGCGTGGTTTTTTCGGCCCCAATAATCGGTTCCAGCTCGGGCAATTCAACCTTGGCAATTCTTTGTAAATTATCTATTACCTGCCGTTGTTTGTAAGTTAACTGTAGGGCGTAGGGTAACATTTGCCACTGGCATCCTCCGCAAACCCCAAAATGCGCACAAAAGGGAGTTTGCCGCTGAGGAGAATACTGGTGAAAACGCACAGCAACCCCTTCTGCCCAATCCGTTTTATTTTTTTTTAACAATACAGCAATATTTATTTTAATATTTGAAATGAGAAAAGAACTAGTTGTAAGGCCCATTAATAATTTGTATCAATTATCAGAGGGCCAGATC
>CAIUKP010000406.1 GCA_903899675.1 uncultured Bacteroidota bacterium
CTAGAAAAGCGCGTTGCCGAATTAAGAGCAGAAGGCTATCGTGAAATTTTGGTAGAAAACTATATTCCTGGACGAGAATTAACCGTACTCGTAGCAGCCGATCCTGATGGCAAAAAGGTACATAGCTTTCAGCCGGTAGCATATCGCTTTCCCGAAGGATATGCTTTTAAAACCTATTCACTCAAAACCTCTGCGCTTCATCCGGATGCCAATATCATTTGCGACGATCCCATCCTCAGCAGCGCACTAAAACAAGCGGCCGAGAAAATTTTTACTTCCTTTCAAGGGGTAGGTTATGCGCGGATGGATTTTCGAGTTGACAATGATGGCAATATTTATTTTTTAGAAGTAAATTTCACTTGCTCTGTTTTTTATTCCAATGGGTATGAAGGTTCAGCAGATTATATTTTGCAAAACGATTCAATTGGTCAGGCTGGATTTTTACAATTGATTATTCAGGATGGTATTAATCGCCACAGAAGGAAGCAGAAAAAATACACCATGCGTGGGAATGCCCCGGCAGGATATGGCATCTATGCAACCTTATCCATCCATACCGGTGAAATAATATTTGAAGGTGAAGGTAAATCGCAACGCATCATCACCCGCCGGCAAGTAATGCAACACTGGCCGCCGGAAGACCAAATCACATTTAACCGATATGCCTATCCCTTGAGTAGCGAAGTATTTATATTGTGGGACGATAACCCCTCCGAATGGGCTCCCCAGAACCATCATTGCGAACCCAATACAAGTTACGATGGACTGAATGTGATAGCCCTAAGAGCAATTGCTGCCGGCGAAGAACTCACGCTCGACTATGCCAGTTTTTTAGACGAACACATGGAGCCCTTTGCCTGTAAATGCGGCAGCAGTAAATGCCGAGGCACCATCACAGGAAAACCCGGTAATACCATCACTTTCAGAGAAAGCAACTTGAAAAATTCGTAAACGCACCCTCGCATTTAGTAGGTATTTTCTCAGCATCATTTTGATAAATGCCTTAATTTCATGTACTTAAATTATTTTCATGCCTAGCAGAAGAAATTTCATTCGCCAAACCGCCTTGGCTTCCGGAGCCACTTTACTTTCCCCAGCCTTTTCCTCATCTGCCTTTGCCAACTGGAAAAAATCCATTGCCCCCAGCGACCAAATCAATATAGCCGCCATCGGCATCAACGGAATGGGATGGTCGAATGTAACCGCTGCCTTAAAAGTACCCGGGGTAAATCTGGTGGGTCTTTGTGATGTTGATTCCACTGTGTTAGACAAAAGAATGGGGGAACTGAAAAAAAATAATCAGGAAGGAAAAATCATAAAAAACCATGGTGACTACCGCGAATTACTCGATCGGAAAGATGTGGATGCCGTAATTATTGGCACACCCGACCATTGGCATGCCTTGCAAATGATACATGCCTGTGAAGCCGGCAAACATGTGTATGTTGAAAAACCAGTAGGGAATTCCATTGCCGAATGCCGCGCCATGGTGAAAGCGCAAATGCGATATAACAAGGTTGTGCAGGCTGGTCAATGGCAACGCAGTCAACAACATTTTACCGATGCCATCAATTTTGTACATAGCGGACAACTCGGAAATATCCGTACCGTAAAGGTTTGGTGTTATCTGGATTGGAAACAGCCCTTGGATAAAAAAGCAGATGGTCCTGTACCCCCCGGAGTTGATTATACCCGTTGGCTAGGACCGGCCCCTAAAAGGGCCTTCAATCCAAACCGTTTTCATTTTACCTTCCGTTGGTTTTGGGATTATGCGGGTGGACTGATGACCGACTGGGGCGTGCATTTACTAGATTATGCTTTGATGGGAATGAAAGTGACCAATCCGAAATCAATTGTTTCAGTGGGAGGAAAATTTGCCAAACCCGATTCTGCAGATGAAACACCTGATACTTTGATGGTACTGTACGAGTTCGAAAATTTTAATATTGTTTGGGATCATGCCATTGGTATAGGAAATGGCAACTATGGAAAAGACCATGGTATAGCGTTTATAGGCACCAATGGAACCCTAGTGCTTAACAGGAAAGGATGGGAAGTAATTGAAGAAAAGAAAAATGCCCAAAAAGTTGCGAAGGAATTTGTTGCCGCTTCGGATGTGGGATTAGACAAACATTGGGTGAATTTTGCCCAGGTAATCCGCTCAGAAAATTTGTCGGATTTACGATGCCCCATACAAGCGGGCTCAGACATTGCCTGTTTGAGCCAAATGGGCAATATTGCCTATCGAAGTGGACAAAAACTTCATTGGGATGCTGGCAAACAAGCTTTCAAGGAAGAAGCAATCAACCGTGAATACCTAAGTAAAGTATATTACAATGGTTATCAGCTTCCCAAAGTGTAGCTGAGTATTTTTAGGTATTAATTCGCGTTATTAATTCGTCCCTGCTTTTAGCAGGATTCCTGTTTTAGCCATTATCTTGCATAAGAGAAATGGATAAGTAATGCCGCATTCATTCATTAAAATATGGATTCATGCCGTTTGGGCTACCAAAGAAAGGCAACCCCTGATTCATAAAAGCGTTGAAAATACTATTTATCAATTTATTTCTGAGCAATTGCGAGCACAAGGATGCCCGGTAAGAATCATCAACGGTATGCCAGATCATATACATTGTTTGTTTTTGCTTAGCCGAAAAAAATCAATAGCAGAAGTTATCAAACAGATAAAAGGAAGTAGTTCTCATTTTATAAATCAAGCCAATCTCATTTCAGAAAAATTCTCCTGGCAAACAGGATATGCAGCCTTTTCAGTTTCCGAATCAATTGTTGATAAGGTTTTTCAATATATTAAAAACCAAAAACAACATCACACAAAGAAAAAATTTCAGCAGGAATATGAAGAATTTATTGAATTGTATGGTTTAAATCAGCAATAAATTCCCATTCATTCGGAAAAACATATAAATTGAATAACCCTCTAATAGCAACATGAATTTAATCGCCCAACCTGAACAGGTGCTTTCCTCGGTTTTTGGCTACCCTGCTTTCCGACATAATCAACAAGCCATTATTGAGCAATTATTGCAAGGCAAGGATGCTGTTGTGCTGATGCCAACGGGTGGCGGAAAAAGTTTATGCTACCAGGTTCCCGCTTTATGTTTACCCGGTGTTGCGATTGTGGTTAGTCCACTCATTGCGCTGATGAAAGACCAGGTAAACGCCTTACAACTGAGCGGAGTAGCTGCTGCATTTGTAAACAGCACCCAATCGGCACAAGAGCAGGCACAAATTTTTCAACAGCTGCAGCAACAACAAATCAAACTATTGTATGTTAGTCCGGAGCGACTGATGGGCGAAGACGGCTATCTAATGAAAGTATTATCGCAAATTCCCATTTCCCTTTTTGCGATTGATGAAGCGCATTGCATCAGTGCTTGGGGGCATGATTTTAGACCGGAATACCGCACCCTGCAACAACTGAAAAAACTATTTCCAACTACTCCTGTAATTGCCCTTACCGCTACGGCAGATGCTATTACACGGAAAGATATTATTCTACAACTGGGGTTAACCGACTATACCTTATTTGAAAATAGCTTCAACCGGCCAAATATTCGCTACACGGTTAAACCGAAATCAGCTATTAAAACCCAGCTGGTTGCTTTTTTACAGCAGCAAGAAGAAGAGAGCGGAATTATTTATTGCCTCAGCAGAAACAGTACCGAACAATTGGCAGCTGAATTGTGCGACATAGGAATACCGGCTGCCGCCTATCATGCGGGGTTAGATAAAAACATTCGAGATGAACGACAGGATAAATTTCTGCGGGATGAAATCAAGGTAATGGTGGCTACCATCGCTTTTGGAATGGGCATTCATAAAAGCAATGTACGCTTTGTAGTACATGCCGACCTGCCCAAAAACATAGAAGGATATTATCAGGAAACTGGCAGAGCGGGAAGAGATGGGTTACCCGCAGAAGCGCTGCTGTTTTATGGCGGCGGGGATGTGATGAAACTGAAAAACTTTGCACAAATTGAAAACAACCCCGAGCAAACAGCCATCTTATTAAAGAAACTTAACCAGATGGTTCAGTTTTGCGAAACAACTGCTTGCAGAAGAAAATTTTTGTTGCAATATTTTGGAGAAACCGCCCCCGGATACTGTGGCAATTGTGATAATTGTTTGCAGCAACGGGAGATGAAAGAATATACAGTTCCTGCGCAAAAAGTGTTAAGTACTGTGTACAGGCTACAAGAAAGCTTTGGTTCCAATTATGTGATTGATATTTTGAGAGGCAGCCAGCAAGAAAAAATTAAACCTACCCATCGGCAATTGTCGGTTTATGGTATTGGAAAGGAAATTGCTAAGCCAGAGTGGCAATATATTATACAGCAGCTGGTTCAATGGGGCTACCTGCAATCAGCTGGTAATCCTTATCCCATTTTACAGTTAAATGAAAAGAGTAAAGCTGTTTTATTTCAGGGTGAAGCGGTATATCTACCCGCACCCCTGCAAGAAACGAAAGTATATGAGCCGGTAATTTATCAGTCTCTTGCCTATGAAAAAGATTTACTGGCAGAATTGAAGCAGATTCGTAACCGATTGGCGAGACAAGAAAATGTGCCCCCTTACCTAATTTTCAGCGATAGTACATTATTAGATCTCTGCACCTATCTACCCATTACCCGAGAAGATATTTCGAAAATTGCCGGATTCGGTACTTTTAAAACAGAGAAATATGGCAGCCATTTTTTACACCCGATTCAAGATTACTGTATCAGCAATCGACTCGCCACCAGAATCAATCAGCTACCCGAAAGAAAGATAAAGAGAAACCCTATTCCCGTTATTTCCGCTGCACCTAAATCGGATACCCGGAAAGTTAGTTTTGAATTGTATAAGGAGGGATTGAGTTTAGAAGAGATTGCAGAACGAAGACATTTGTCCATAGCAACCATTGAACAACATTTTTGTGATTTTGTAAGCAGGCAGTTAATCCCCATTCAACAACTGGTTGCTGAAACTAAGCAACAACAGATAAGAACAGCGGCGAACCAGGTTGGTCGGCTTCGTTTAAAAGCCATCAAAGATGCCTTACCGGATAACATATCATATGGTGAAATAAAGTTAACCCTGGCAGCATTTCCCAACTAGGCAGGCAAATCGTTTAACACAAAATCTAAGGCCCTTTCTTCTGCCCATGAATATTGCGCACTTTTCTGCTGAAAACCACAGTGTCCGCCTCGGTCGGTGATTTCTAAATACAGATAAGGATGATCTTTCGCCACATCTTCGCAAAAACATTCCGGTGCAAGAAATGGGTCATTGGCTGCCTGTACCAGCAGCGAAGGAACCCGGAGCTTGGGTAACAAAGGTTTCACGCTGGCCTGTTGATAGAAATCAAAAGCATCGCGATATCCATGCAAAGGAGCTGTATATCGATTATCAAAATCAATAAAATGTTGAATCTCGTGGTAGTTTTGGGAACTGATCATCCCCGGAAATTTTTTCTCTTTAATTCGGATTTTTTTACCAAGCTTTCTTAAAAACCTTTTTGTATAAAATTGATTGCCGGGCTTCATCAATTGCAATACGCCACTGTGTAAGTCGCAGGGAACAGAAAAAGCGATTGCTCGATTGATAGCAGCTGGAACCCAATTGGGATCTTCGGCCAGCGCCCGTAAAGTTAAACTGCCTCCCATGCTAAACCCAACCAGGGTTACCGATTGATATTGCTTTTTTTCAAGTGCATATTCAATTACCCTTCGCAAATCACTGGCATCTCCATGATGATAGAATCGCAACAATCTATTCATCTCTCCGCTGCAACTTCTGCAATTCCATCCCAATGCATCATATCCAACACCCGAGAACATTTTAGCCATGCCGGTAACATAGTGCCGATGAGAATCTCCTTCTAAGCCATGGGTAATAATAACCAGCCGATCGGTATCCGTGGAGGCAAATTTCCAGTCCACATCCACAAAATCTCCATCCGGCAATTCGAGCCTCTCCCGTGTACTGTAGCGGAAAGGAATTTTTCGAAATAAACTCGGCCATACGGTTTCCCAATGACCATTCATCATCCAGGCGGGTACGGTAAATTTTTCGTGGGCTAACAGCGGCATATTTGAGTAAAATTCAGGGGCTAAGGTAGCAATTTATAAAACTGAAACGGCCTTACAACAAATATTCACTGGATAAATAACCATAAAATTACCGGTATCACCGAATACTTTGTGCAAACCGTTTGCAGGATGCTTTATTTCAGTAAATTGAATCATAATTGATTGCCAACCACACACCCTCAAATTGTTGCCCAATGAAAAAAATGCAAGACTCTAGAAGAGACTTTTTAAAACATTCTGCGCTATTAACGGCTGCCTCCGCTTTTCCGGCAGTCTTTACCCATGCATCTGCGCAAGCTGCAAAAGGAACCCGAAAAATAGGCGCCGGAGAAAAAGTAAACCTGGCCTGCATAGGCATTGGTAACCAGGGTGGCTCGGATGTATATTCTTTTAGCAAAACAGGGCTGGCCAATTTTGTGGCATTCTGTGATGTAGATATGGGTGGGCCACAGACTTTGAAAGTATTAAAAGATTTTCCAGATGTTCCCCGCTTTCAAGATTTCAGAATCATGTTAGATAAAATGGGTAACGAAATTGATGCCGTTGCGATTGGTGTGCCTGATCATTCCCATTTTCCCATCACTATGATGGCCCTTGCAATGGGGAAACATGTGTACGTTGAAAAACCCATGGCACGCACTTTTCAGGAAGTAGAACTGATGATGAAAGCCGCCAAAAAACACAGCAAATGTGTAACCCAAATGGGCAATCAGGGACACTCAGAAGGAAATTATTTTCAATTCAAAGCCTGGAAGGAAGCAGGTATTATTAAGGATGTTACCCGCATAACAGCTCATATGAACAGCGCCAGAAGATGGCATGGATGGAATTCGGCTATTACCTCCTTTCCGGCGGCTGAACCCATTCCATCAACATTGGACTGGGATACTTGGTTAGGCGTAACCCAACAACACGATTATCAGAAAGATTTTGTGAATGGTCAATGGAGATGCTGGTACGACTTTGGTATGGGAGCCCTCGGCGATTGGGGTGCCCACCTGATAGATACAGCACATGAATTTTTAGAGTTGGGCTTACCTACAGAAGTTACTTTACAAAAGGGGGAAGGACATAATTCGTTTTTCTATCCTCAAACTTCTACGATTCTGTTCCGCTTCCCCGAAAGAAAAAATATGCCAGCAGTGGATCTTACCTGGTACGATGGGGTAAATAATTATCCGCCCCTTCCTGATGGATTTGGCAACTCGGCACTCGACCCCAATATACCACCCCCCAGCAGTGGAAAGATTGCCCCAAGTAGACTGAACCCTGGTAAAATTATTTACGGTAAAGACCTCACTTTTAAAGGGGGCTCACATGGTAGTACTTTGTCTATTATTCCAGAAGATAAGGCCAAAGACATGGCTTCCAAACTACCGGAAGTGCCAGCAAGCCCGTCCAATCACTATGCAAACTTTTTAAAAGCTTGCAAAGGAGAAGAAGCTACCCGTTCACCTTTTCATATTGCCGGACCGCTCAGTCAGGTATTCTGCCTCGGTGTACTTGCACAAAAATTGAACACACAATTGTTGTTCGATCCTAAAACAAAAACCATTACTAATAATAAAATTGCCAACGAAATGCTACCTGGACTTCCACCCAGAAAAGGTTGGGAACAATATTATAAAGTATAGTCAGATAGCGGCGAGTTATCTCTTTTAATAAATTATTTCGACTACTTATTTACTATATGAAGGAACCTGCTGTTTTGCGTCTTTTGCAACCACTCACGTTTTTCAATACCCGAAGAACCCGAGAAATTTTTAATGTAAATCCCACCAGTGCCCCTATAAGAGCAGAAGCCAACAAAGTAGACATTCATGTATTCGATTTTAACAGCCAGACCTTAGAGGAGAAAAATTTTTTAACTGTAGAAGACTGCTTCCACTACCGCGACAATCAACATGTAACCTGGATAAATATAGATGGCATCCGAAAAGCTGATGTGGAGGTGATTTGCAATCATTACAATATTCACTACCTGATAGCAGAAGATATCCAGAGTATCGGGCAGCGTCCAAAAATGGATGAAATAGATGGAGTTTTGTTTTGCCTGTTAAATATGCTCTATTTTAACGAGCAAACTGGGTCGGTTGAAACGGAACAAATTTCGATTGTGCTCGCAAAAAATGTTGTGATCAGCTTTCAGGAAATTCCACAAAAAGATGTTTTTGGAATGCTACGCGAAAAGCTAAAACTATCTAATAGCCGGATCAGATTGAGTGGAGCCGACTATTGCTGCTATGCTTTGTTAGATATGATTGTTGATCATTATTTTGTAGTAATGGAAAAACTCAGTAACCGTATCGAACTAATTGAGGAAAGAATCATTCGGCGGAGCGACAAAAGATCTTTGGCTGAAATTAACAACCTTCGTA
>CAIUKP010000407.1 GCA_903899675.1 uncultured Bacteroidota bacterium
CAAAAAAAATCCCGGCCGCTATCGCAAACGGGATTAGAGCGAAAGACCGGGCTCGAACCGGCCACCCCGACCTTGGCAAGGTCGTGCTCTACCAAATGAGCTACTTTCGCTGGTTGTGTAAGAACTAATGGACGGCAAATTTAATTAACCCTGAGGGATAAACAAAATTTTCGTTGCTTATTTATATTCTGGGGTGTATTGAGAGCTTTTCTGTACTTCCACATCTGGCTTGCCGCGATATCTGTGGTCGTATAGTTTGTAACATCCCCCGAGTATAAAGGCCAGAATACAAAAAACATGTAAGTAAAATAAAAAACGGGATGAGCTAACCCAGTTTGTTTTTATGTCCTTTTCGGAGGTTTCGTTGATTTCGTGTGCCATATTTATTAATTACGGTGCAAAAATAAGGTTCCCACTCAAATAATTACTTGTTAATCCGGATAATTTCAGAAAAGAGTTTTTTTCCTCGCAAAAAATAGTCAACCAACACCATGCCTTTATACACGCCCACTAATGATCGAATCGGCTTCCGGGCTTTGCTGGGCTTGTTTTTACCCCGAAGCCACCAACCCAATACAAATAAATGAGCCCGGGCAATGCCCATAAACTCCCCTCCTTTCCCGGTTAGTAAGGCCCTCCACGCAGCTACCCCATCTAAAGCAAACCTTATGGGTATAGTATAGAGTTGTTCTATCGGTAACAGATTCTTACCCAACATCAATAGATTATTTCTAAAATTCAAGTAAACTTTCCTCGAACCAACTGGTAAAGTACCCCCTCCAACATGATATACCTCCGAATTACCACATGCCACCACCTGATAACCCAATAATTGCAGGCGCCAACACAAATCAATTTCTTCTTGGTGCGCAAAAAACATTTCATCCAATCCACCAGCCTCCTCCCAGGCCGATTGCCTTACACACAAAGCTGCCCCAGTTGCCCAAAAAATAGAAGAACTATCATTATACTGCCCCCTATCCGGTTCAATTGTATCCATTACCCTGCCTCGAGAAAAGGGATATCCCCAAGCATCTAACCAGCCCCCAGCTGCCCCTGCATATTCGAACAAATTAGGTGCATGAAAGGAACGAATTTTTGGTTGGGCTGCCCCAATATTTGTACTGGCTTCCATACAATCAATCAATGGACCTAACCAGCCAGGCTGCACAGATACATCCGAATTTAAAAGCACAAAATAATTTGCAACTACCTGTTGTAACGCCCGATTATAACCTCCCGCATAGCCCAGATTACTGGATAACTGTATCAATCTTACTGCTGGGTAGGTACTCATAAGCCAACCGATAGAATCATCAGTAGATGCATTATCGGCAATAATAATCTCCACCCCCGGATAATCAGTTGCTAAAACTTGGGGCAGAAACTGCTCTAACCAGTTTTTACCATTATAATTTAAAATAACTACTGCAACGGAAGGCGCATTCACCATGGTTTCAACCAATTAATATTGAAGAAAAATGAATTATTCGGATGCGAGTCCCCAATTAATCAAATGCCGAACTTCTGTTGGTACAGTATGTATCCGCTTTTTAGCAGTCTTTTTACCCAACCGAACCAAAATGGTTTTTTTAGAAGGAATTACAATAATATACTGCCCCAAAATACCCCTTGCATAAAAAATTTCGGGATGCTCCGGATCAATCCACCATTGATATCCGTAAAAGTCACAGGGATTACCATCGGTATCCTTTACCATGCAGGGTGTAATAGATTGAACAAAAAAACTGCTGTCGATAATGGTTTGTCCATTCCATTTTCCGCCCTGCAACATCAATTGACCAATACGGGCAAAATCTCTGGCATTGGTGTTAAAACAACAATAGGCTTTAACGGCTCCCTTTTCATGATCAACACTCCATAAAGCGGGATGCACTGCTCCCAAGGGTTTCCATAGCTTTTCGGCTGCATATGCACTGAGTGAAACGCCAGTAGCTTTTTCAATAACCAATCCCAGCAATTGCGTATCGCCACTCTTGTAGTAATGCACTTTTCCGGGGGGATATTTCATTTTTACCGACTGAGCAGTTTTGGCTATATCAGTACCGTAATACAATTCGGCCGTAACACTGAGTGGATTCAAATACGATTCATCCCAATCAGTTCCACTACTCATAGTAAGCAGATCTTTCAGGGTAACGGAAGCTTTTTCGCCGTCCTTAAAAGAGGGAAGGAAATCACCCACAGGTTGATTCACCGATTGAATTTTTCCTTCCCGAATTGCTACGCCCAATAAGAGACTGGTAATACTTTTTGCCATAGAAAAAGAGCCGGAAAGGGAGCTATCACTATAGCCATCCCAATACTTCTCTAAACACAGGGAATCACCTTTTATTTTAACCAGGGAAACCGTTTCCAGTTCTTCAAGTAGCTTAAGGGTGCTATCGGGAATTGTTTCCTGATTATACTGCTTCGAAATTGGCCAAGGTTGTGGGTTTCCGGTAGCCACCGATTGGTTGGTAAAAAAGCGGTAATCGTCGATTGCAGCAAAATTATGTATGGCCACACTAAACAAATAGGTTTTGCCACTAACCCAGGCAAATACAGATAAGGCGGCTATCAAAAATATCAATATCAGAAAAAACTTTTTTAGCAACTTCATTAGGATTCTTATGAGGATGAGAAATTTTGTGTGTAGTAAAAGTAAATGATTAACTTTAGGTTTATATCAGTATATTATGCGTTTTCTCAACCACAATTTAGATTTTCTCGACCATCCCGTGAGGGGTTGATAGTGTTTGCCTTTTTTTTACTGATTTTTTTACCTTTTATTAATTTGTATGTTCACAGCTCATATTTCGGGTAATACCCAAACTTATATACATTTAGAAGAGCGCCATGGGGCGCATAATTATCATCCACTTCCGGTTGTATTGGAACGGGGCAAAGGGGTTTTTCTTTGGGATGTTGATGGAAAACAATATTTCGACTTTCTCAGCGGATATTCCGCAGTAAACCAAGGTCATTGTCACCCCGCAATTATTAACACTTTGCAGCAACAGGCCGCAACCTTAACCCTTACCTCTCGTGCATTTCACAATAATCTCCTGGGTGAATACGAAGCGTATATAACCCAATTATTCGGGTACCAGAAAGTGCTTCCCATGAATACGGGGGTAGAAGGGGGCGAAACGGCCTTAAAATTAGCCCGCCGCTGGGCCTACCAAAAGAAAGGGGTGCCTGCTAACGAGGCGATCATCGTATTTGTAGAAGGCAATTTTTGGGGACGAACTCTCGCTGCTATTTCATCGTCTAGCGACCCCAGTAGTTTTGAGGGATTTGGCCCTTTTATGCCCGGATTTGTTTCCGTGCCCTACAACGATTTGGCTGCATTGGAAGCTGCGCTTCGCGATCCGAATGTTGCTGCATTTATGTTCGAACCGATTCAGGGCGAAGCAGGCGTAGTAATACCGGATGATGGCTATTTGCAGGGCGTTCGGGAATTATGTACCCGCCATAAAGTATTGATGATTGCCGATGAAATACAAACAGGATTGGGAAGAACCGGCAAAATGCTGGCTTGTGACCATGAGGGAGTAAGGCCCGATATACTCATACTCGGCAAAGCACTGAGTGGCGGTACTTTACCTGTTTCGGCTGTATTGGCAGATGATGAAATCATGTTAACCATTCAACCCGGTGAACATGGATCAACCTATGGCGGTAATCCTCTTGCCTGTGCAGTAGCTATGCGCTCACTACAAGTGTTGGTATCGGAAAATATGATTGAAAATGCGGAAAGCCAGGGGAAGTTACTCAGACAATTACTTTCCGATCTTTCCTCCCCTTTTATCAAAGAAATTCGTGGCAGGGGATTACTTAATGCCATCGTAATTCAACACCCTAACCCCGAAGCTGCCTATGAATTGTGCCTACGCATGATGAACAAAGGATTGCTGGCAAAACCTACCCACGGAGATAAAATCAGATTTGCTCCACCACTCATTATCACATCAGAACAAATCAGGGAGGCTGTTCAGATTATTGCAGCTGCTTTGCAGGAATTATCCTAAACTAAATTAGGATGGATTGGATGAATGTAGGGGAGCCCGAGAAAGAAAACTCATCAGTATAATTAGCAGTGAAAGGGGAATCATAGATTGCAAAACCCAGGTTTTATCGGGTACTTCCCCAATAAAGGAAGTAGTTAGCAGGATATAATTTCGAATCATCCAGGCTAATTGCATGGTGGCTAATAAAATAGTTACCAGTTTTGCCCATACTTTGGGTAACAAAAATAATATGGCCATGATGCTACACAATACCAAGGGCACTAATCCGGGCTTTCCAAAATTGGTTCCCTCCGCATGCCAGCCACTAATGGTTAAATGCACAGAAGGGATATATATCCAAGGTTGAAATACGGCGGCAATCAGCAGCAGACAACTTACACAACCTAACCAATGAGCAAACTTCATAATGCAATATAATGGTAAGAAAAAACCCCCGAAATCGGGGGCATTTGCAGAGGTCCCGAGCGGATTCGAACCGCTGTGGAAGCTTTTGCAGAGCTCTGCCTAGCCACTCGGCCACGGAACCTAATCATTTGAAAAGAAGAGTAATCCCCTTAAATTCTTAGCAAACTTACAGTAAAGAAAGGAAATTTACATCCGTAAAATAATTAATGCCGAATTTTGTGGAAAATTATCCCATGACTCCCATTGCATCCAGTGAGTTGATCATCAATAACCGGGGAGCCGTTTATCACCTGAACCTTAGACCTGAAGAATTGGCTACGACCATCATTACCGTAGGTGATCCCGACCGGGTAGCGACTGTTAGCCAGTATTTCGACCGGATAGAAGTACAACAGGCACACCGTGAATTTATTTCCCATACCGGTTATATCGGTAATAAAAGAATATCGGTGGTATCAACCGGCATCGGTACGGACAATATCGACATTGTGTTAAATGAGCTGGATGCATTGGTGAATATTGATTTTTCTACCCGTTTACCCCGAACCGAATTACTATCCCTTCAAATTATTCGAATTGGCACTGCCGGATCGCTGCAGGAAAATATACCGGTAGACTCTTTTGTAGCCAGTACACATGGTATAGGAATTGACAACCTCTTACAATTTTATCAGCGGGAAACCCATTCGGCCGATCAAGAAATTTTGCAGTCATTCAACCAGCATACCCAAATCAATAACATTGGCGTGAACCCCTATATAGCTCCTGCAAGCATTCATTTACTGAAGAATTTTGTAACAGGGTTTCATCAAGGGATTACCGTTACTACCCCGGGTTTTTATGGCCCTCAGGGACGAATCCTGCGACTGAATCTTGCACACCGCACCCTGGTTGATCAACTTTCCAACTTCCAATATGGAGCTTATCGGGTAGCCAATTTTGAAATGGAAACCAGCGCCATCTATGGCTTGGGAAAACTAATGGGCCACCACTGCTTAAGTTTGAGTGCCATCGTTGCCAATCGGGTAGTACAAAAATTTAGCAATCAGGCAGGTGAAACCGTTGACAGGCTGATTCAAAAAACCTTGCAAATTATCAATGAACAACCTTGAGGTTCCTTTAAATGAGTGCATCTTTGCATAATGCAACCCGACAAAAAAATTTGGTCGTATGAAAATACCTTTTTATAAATACCAGGGAGCCGGCAACGACTTTATAGTGTTAGATGAAAGAACGCAAACCTATTCTCTGTCCGAACAACAGATTGCATTTTTGTGCCAGCGTCGTTTGGGTATTGGCGCCGATGGATTAATGATTTTACGCAATAAGGCGGGCGTTGATTTTGAAATGATTTATTATAATGCCGATGGTAGAGAAGGGAGTTTGTGCGGCAATGGTGGAAGATGCTTAACCCGTTTTGCTTATGACTTAGGTATTCGCCCCCCTGTATATAGTTTTTGGGCGGTGGATGGAATGCACGAGGCATTTTTAAATTCTCAAACCCAATGGATTCATTTAAAAATGAATCCGGTTGCGCAAATAGAAAATTATCAGGGTGATTGGATATTGAATACCGGGTCTCCACATTATGTGCAGGCAGTAGAAGAAGTAGATGGTATGCATGTTGTTAAAGCAGGCCGCGCAATTCGCAATAGTGCCAGATTTACACAGCAAGGAATTAATGTAAATTTTGTTCAGCAAACGGCATCCGCACTTCGAATAAGAACTTACGAACGGGGGGTAGAAGATGAAACCCTTAGTTGCGGAACTGGCGTTACAGCCGCGGCCCTGGTATTTGCACCTAAACAGCTAGGCAAACACCGCATGCAAGTAGCTACCCGTGGTGGAGAACTCGAAGTGGAATTTACCCGAATCGGAGACCATCATTTTGAACATATCTGGCTCTGCGGACCCGCCGAGCAGGTTTTTGAAGGCACCATTACATTGAATGATTAAAACTTTTAAGTGGCAACATGATACAGTATTTTAAAAACAGTAATGGTCAAACAATTGAGATTGATCAACCGGAGAAGGGAATCTGGATTAATTTGGTACCCCCCTTTCGGGATGAGGAGTTTATTGATCTGAGTGATACACTCCATATACCCATAGAATTTTTACGCGATTCGCTGGATATTGATGAAAGACCCCGCTTTGAAAAAGGCGATGATGTAAAATTTGTGGTTATTAAAACACCAACCGAGAATAATTCCTTTAACGATAGTGATGCTTTTTATATCACGATTCCCATTTGCATCATCCTGACCGAAACACAGATTGTTACGGTAAACTCCTTCGACAACGGAGCCATCAAAAAATTTCTGAACTCCTTCCAAAAGCGGCATCCCGATAAGAAAAATATCATGATTTTGAAAGTGTTTGAGAAAGTGGTTCAAAACTTTATGGAGTTTTTGAAGGAAATCAATCACCGCCGAAACCAATACGAGAATAGCTTGTATGAAAGTAATAGCAATGAAGATTTGCTCAACCTGATGCGAATTCAAAAAAGCTTGGTATACTTCGTTACGGCTCTTCGTAGTAATGAATTACTCATGATGAAGCTGGAGAGAACCAATTTTTTAGGTTTAGATGAAGATGAAAGAGAATTACTGAACGATTTAATTATTGACACCAGTCAGGCCTTAGAAATGGCGAATATCTACACCAACATACTTACCAGTACCTTAGATGCATTTGCAAGTATCATCAGCAACAACCTGAATGCTGTAATGAAGCGGCTAACTTCTATCACTATCGTTCTATCACTTCCTGCCCTTGTGGCAGGTATTTATGGCATGAACGTGGAAATTCCATTTATGCATTCGCCTCATGCTTTTTACATACCTGTTATTTTATCTTTGCTGGTTTCTTTTTTACTCAGTTGGTATTTTATGAAAAGAAAATGGTTTTAAGATGGCTTTATTCAATGTTCGGGTTTACGGTGTTTTGTTAGATGAAAATAATCGTTTGCTGGTAAGTGATGAGTTTATACGCGGTCAATATATTACCAAATTACCCGGTGGCGGATTGGAAATTGGCGAAGGTACTCGGGACTGTTTACAAAGAGAATTTAAGGAAGAAACAGGCTTAGATGTAAAAGTGGGCGAGCATTTGTATACTACTGATTTTTTTCAGATTTCTGCTTTCAATCTTAAAGACCAAATTATCTCTATTTACTATTATGTGCATCCCATAAGTCCCCTAGTATTGGATGTAAAAGAGAAGCCATTTGATTTTGCACCCCATCAGATTGTTGATCAAAATGGAGAATCAGAAGTTTTTAGGTGGATTAATTGGCATGATATACATCCCGATAGTATGACCTTACCCATCGACCGGGTGGTTATGGAACTTATCCGGCAGCGGGAATATTAATAAATGGTTCCTCGTTTTTTCCCATTGCCGCTCGTTTCATTTTACGGGTAACTTCGGCACCCAGATATTTTTCCATGCGACGCTCTACAATATAAATCACCGGAGTTAAAATAACTGCCATGGTAAACTTATATAGGTAGTTCATAAGGCAAATAGCAACTACCAGCTGCCAACTCCAGCCCTTACCAATTTTAAAGGCAATGAATAAAACCACAAAGCTATCAACTAACTGACTCACAATAGTAGAACCGGTAGCCCGCAACCAGATCCATTTTTCACCGGTGGCTTTTTTGATACGGTGAAAAACCATCACGTCTACAATCTGGCTTACTAAGAAGGCGGTTAAACTTCCCAGTATAATCCAACTGCCCTGACCAAAAATACCGGAGAAAGCCAGTTGCATATTGTTTATGCCAACATCTGAATTGGAGGTAATCCAAAAATCAGCGGGTGGGATATTCATGGCCCCATAAAACATAACAAAGGCATAGCTGATTAACACCACTGCCGTATAACTGATGCGCTTAACTGCACTGGGGCCATAAAACTCATTTACGATGTCGGTAATAACAAATTCCAGGGGCCAGAGTAAAACGCCGCAGGTAAGGTTAAATGATAAGCCCGTTTGACCAAATAAAGTGAAATTAACCGGGTTGATACCCAGTAATTTTTCAA
>CAIUKP010000408.1 GCA_903899675.1 uncultured Bacteroidota bacterium
GTCAGGTTTTGCCTGAACTGCAGATAGGGTATCATACCTGGGGCACTTATCAGCCGGGGGTTAAAGTGGTTTGGATCTGCCATGCTCTAACCGCAAACTCCGATGCGGCCGACTGGTGGAAGGGGCTTGTTGGGGAGGGAACCATTCTCAATCCCAACGATTATTTTATTGTATGTGCCAATATCCTCGGCTCTTGTTATGGAACCACCGGCCCCTTGAGTATGCACCCCAAAACCGGCAATCCTTATTTTGCCGATTTTCCGCAGGTTACTATTCGTGATATGGTAGCTGCCCATATTTTATTGCGGGAGCATTTGAGCATCGAAAAAATTTATCTGCTGATGGGAGGAAGTATGGGCGGATATCAGGTGTTGGAATGGGCCATCATGGAACCCTCTATTATTGAGCGTTTATTTCTGATCGCCACCTCCCCCTCGGAAAGTGCCTGGGGAGTTGCGGTTCATACTGCACAGCGACTGGCCATTGAGGCCGACAGTACCTGGCAAAATGCTGCTGCGGATGCTGGAGCAAAAGGGTTGAAAGCTGCCAGGGCCATTGGAATGCTCACGTACAGAAATTACCAAACTTTTCAGGAAAAACAAACCGATCCAGATCCGGAGAAAATTGATCATTTTAAGGCATCCTCTTATTTGAATTATCAGGGAGATAAATTGGTTAAGCGATTCAATGCTTATAGTTATTGGTTGCTCACCAAATCTATGGATAGCCATCACCTAGCCCGAAAGCGAGGAGGAGATTTGATACAAACTTTGGGAACCATTCATCAGCCCACCCTAATTATAGGGATATTGGGTGATATCCTTTGTCCGGTTGATGAGCAACGTTTTATGGCTGCCCACCTACCAGATGCGCAGTTAATAGAGATAGAGTCGGCCTTTGGCCACGATGGTTTTATTATCGAAACCGAACAGATTACCACGCACCTCCGGTTATGGCTGGCAGATGATGCTGTATAACTGATTTATTCTGGGTGATAGATTCGTTCCGCAGTTCGGTACACTTCCTTTTTGTTTAAGGTCATGGTTTTAGTTTGCTGCTTTGCATAACGCTCCATTTGGTCGGTATAATGGGGAGAATCTTTGCGGGCAGAAGCACCATATACGTTCATCGATTCAATAATGGGTCCGTCTTTGGTAAATTTCACCAGCTCTACATAGGCGTCGCCCTGTGTGCCTTTGAATAGTCCATTTTTATAGGGAACCGTAGTAATAGTAGCTAATACATCCGGTAAGCCGGCAATCGGAATTTCTTTTTCACCACGTACTAGTTTTTGAATATCACCGAGTGTTACATCAGTTCTTCCATAATCTCTCAACATAGCAGTTTTTACTTCCTGTAAAAGTTCAACAGCTTGTTGCGTGGTCATTCGCGGAGTTGAAAGATATTTCCCTTTTTGCTTATTGGCTATTTTATAAATCAATAAAAAAGTAGCTGCCCCGCGGCTGTCGGTGGTTGCTTTTTTATCCCAGGTGTTGCAGTTGGTAATCACGTCCGCTAAATTAGGATAGTCGGTGCCCTTTAGCATAAATAACGTATCTATATTAGTAGGAAAAGCAAACTGAGTAGGAAATTGCCGATCGAATTTTATTTTCTTCATCTGCTCGAATGAAATGGTGGGATAGCCAGCTATCAATTCGGCAAAACGCATGCTGCGATTGTTTTCCAGCGTTTCATAACCCATATTGGGAATTCGGTTAACGGGATTGTCGTTGCCGTTGGTGCTGTGGAATGGACTGTGATTGGTATTATATACAAATCCACTCTGGGGTTGCAAAACCTGGGGTAAATCGGCTAGGGGATGAATATCATTCCATAAAGTTGCCTGGGTGTTACCGGGTACGGTATTCTTCCAGTTGTAATTAGTATTGCGTACTGGTATTTTTCCGTTACTCAAATAATAAATGGTATCGTAGCGATCGGCATACACTAGGTTATATCCGGGAATCGCCAACATTTCAAGAGCAGATTTAAATTCGGTATAATTACGGGCCTTGTTCATCCGGTACCATTGTTCCAGTCCACGAACATCCATTTGTGCCGGCATACGAACTGAAAAGGTTCCTTTATCTGTGATCATGGTTGGACCGTACACGCTGGCATATATTTTTTTCTTTACTGGTATTACAGCACCGGCAATTTTTACTTTCAGGGTTACTTTTTTTTCTTCCAGTTGAAGCCATTTGTCATCCATCTTATATTCTAGGGCATTGGATGGATTGATTTCTAGCTGATATACATCCAGCTTGTCGGGATCATTCACGGTATGGGCCCATCCCAGGTATTCATTCACGCCATGTAAAATACAGGGCGCGCCCGGAAAGTTGGCACCCAGTATATTCCAGCCTTCTTCGCTGCACAAATGAGCTTCGTAAAAGGCAACGGGACCTTCCAAAGGCTGGTGAGCGTTGATGGTGAGGTAGGTATTGGCATCGGAGGTTTTGCGACTATTGAAAGCAAATGCATTGCTGCCGCCTGGTCGTATTTGGGGTAGCACAGGAACGGTGCCTTTGAAAATGGAGGAGAGGGCTTTGTCGGCACCGGATAGCACACAAAGTTGTAATACTGAATATTGAACCATGTCTTTGGGCGAAATCGGGAAGGCTCTTTTTAGTAAAACTTCTTTGGGATGTGCTTTTGCGAACGCATTCAATCCGGCACAATAGCCTTCGAGTAATCGTTTAAAGGCTGGACTCAAATCTTTTTCATATCGGGCTTCTACTAAGGCGGGAATACCCATGAGGTGAATAATATAGTCGGTTTGTGCACCGGCTTTGCCCTTATAAATTCCAGACATTGCTTTTCCGGTAATGAGGGATTCTTGAATGGTAAAAAAATCATCTTCTGATGCTGCCCAGGCTAGTCCGTAAGCTACTTCGGGATCGGTGGGTGCGAAAATATGGGGTACTCCTAATGAGTCGCGAACGATATCGATGCGGCCCGGTTGAAACTGGGCAAATGAGGAAATACCGGTAACCAAAAAGGCAAGGCAGGAGAGGAGCACACGCATAAGTGAAAATATTTGGTGCAAATATCCGGCTTATTGTAAGATGAAATATGGTTTCGCGGTATTACCTTTGAAAAAACTGAGCATTATGGGCATCTGGCAACAAATTGCGGAATATCTCTATCTGAAAAAGAAAACCGAAGAAACCCCTGCCGGCAGCTGGATGAAATACATGCATGGCATGAATCGCATTTCTCTGATTATTTTTTTGTTGGGGTTAGGGGTGATTATTTTTAAGCTGGTAATCCGGCCCTTGCTTCAGCGATAGTCTTTTTAGCTAAATCCTGAATAATCGCTGCTGCCTTTTCTGATGCATTTTCTCCTGTATGTAAAACGGCTCTGAGGGCCTGATAATCATCCTGTATATTTTGTTGTACCGGATTAGAAAGAATGTTCGTTAAGGCGGTTGCTAACTGATCGGTTGTAAATGCATCCTGAATAAGCTCAGTAACTACTAGCTTGTTCATGATCAGGTTAACCAATGAAATATAGGGAATGGAGATCAATCGCTTTGCGATAAAGTAACTGATGGGGCTACCCTTATATGCTACCACTTCTGGTACATTCAACAAAGCAGTTTCGAGTGTTGCGGTTCCGCTGGTAACGATGGCAGCTTTTGCTTGTAGCAGCAAGCTATGGGTTTGATTGCGTACACAAAGGATATGGGGATAGGGTTTCAGCATTTCTTGATAAAAAGCGGGTTCTATGCCGGGTGCCATGGCTACTACAAAATCGTAGGTAGGAAATCGTTGAGTAACCGAAAGCATGATGGGTAGCAAAGTATTGATTTCTTGTTGTCTGCTACCTGGGAGCAATGCAATCACCGGTTGTTGTGGTGGGGATGTTGAAAAATCTGCTAACATCCAGTGAATGGGTTCGGGGGAGGGATTGTGTTGCATTTGATCAACCACTTCTAATAGGGGATGCCCAACATAGTCTACGGACCAGTTCCATTTTTTTTCGAAATACTCTTTTTCAAAAGGTAGGATGCAAATCATACGATGGATGATCTGCTTCATTTTAATTACCCTTTTTTCTTTCCATGCCCATACTTGGGGAGAAATGTAATAGGCAATTTTAAAGCCTTGCTGATTGGCCCATTCGGACATGCGCAAATTGAATCCGGGATAATCGATGCATACCAGCACATCCGGTTTAAATTGTAGGATATCTTGTTTACAAAATCGCAGGTTGCGAAGTATGGTGGATAGGTTTTTAATTACTTCCCAAAATCCCATAAAAGCCAGTTCTCTGTAATGCTTTACTAGGGTAGCTCCGGCAGCTTCCATTAAGTCGCCACCCCAGCAACGGATAATTGCATCGGGCTCTGTTTTAATCAGTGCTTTTATCAGGTTGCTGCCATGTAAATCTCCACTAGCTTCTCCTGAAATTATGTAATATCGGGTAGGCATGTATGCCGAGGTTTGGGTTCAATTAATACCATTTCAGGTACAAAGCAAAGAGGCCATATATTAGGGAAGCAATAAAAATACCTATGGCGGTTTTGTCGTGTTTCATATTGATGTACAGGGTAAAAATAAAAACATTGGCCACCAGCGAAATGGTAATAATTCCAGATAACAGGGGGCGCTCCATAAATAATACCTCGAAATACTCTTTTAAGGAAAACAGATGGAAACGGGCAAAATAGAAAATGGTGAATCCAATTAAAGGGGTAATAAATCCCAGGATTAGTCCCAGTAAAATTTTGTCTTTTAATAGCAGGTTCATGCAAATAGTTTTTCCAGTTTCTTTTTCAGGGGCATATTGGTAAGGTCGAACTGAACTGGCACTACGCTAACATAGTTATGCTTTAGTGCCCATACGTCGGTATCTTTTCCTTTATCGAAGTTAACAAACACGCCGGTTAACCAGTAGTATCTTCTGCCGTTGGGGTCTTTTCTTTCATCAAATTCTTCGTCGTATTTGGCGTAGGCCTGGCGGCAGATTTTAATGCCCTTTATAGAAGCTAGTTCTCCTTTGGGAATATTTACGTTTAGGCAAAGATGTGGTTCGGCAATCGGTTTTTTCAGCATTTGTTCTACCAGCAGTCGGGCATAGTGGGTAGCTGCGGTAAAATCGGCTTCAATACTTAGGTCGAGCAAACTAAACCCGATACTTGGAATGGATTCAATAGAGGCTTCCAATGCGGCCGACATGGTGCCGGAATAAATTACGTTGATAGAGTGATTGGCACCATGGTTAATACCACTGAGGCAGATATCTGGTTTGCGGTGCAGGATTTTATCAACCGCCAGCTTAACACAATCTACGGGGGTGCCGCTGCAACTATACGATTCCACATCTTCGAACAATTGCATTTTATGTAATCGCAGGGGGTTACCGATGGTGATTGCGTGCCCCATGCCGCTTTGGGGCTTGTCGGGCGCCACCACTACAATTTTACCCAAGCCTCTTGCTGCTTCAACCAATGCCCGAATGCCCGGAGCATGAATGCTGTCGTCGTTTGTAATTAAAATTATAGGTTCCTTACTGGAACCCTGCTTTTTTTTAACTGCCATAGGGTGCAAAGATACGATTTAGTTTAGCAAGCGGGGGAAGGGGAAAGTAGGGGGTGAAATCGCGGAAAATAAAAAAAAATTTGGAAGAAACTAAAAATGTTAGTAATTTGCTGCTAAAACCGTTAGTTATGTCAAATGCCGGAAAAAATTTGAAGTATTTGCGCAAGCTTCGAGGCTGGACGCAAGAGGAGTTTGCCAACAAGCTTTCTATCAAGCGATCATTGGTGGGAGCTTATGAAGAAGAGCGTGCTGAACCCAGACTGGAAGTAATGGAAGCTATTTCTAACCTATTTAAAATTAGTCTTGAAGATTTTTTATTTAAAGACCTTTCCGAGAAATCCGGGGCTAGTTATTTAGAGAAGCGCCGAAACAGCAAATTGATTTCGGGGGGTGCGGCAGAAATTCGCTTGGTACCGGTAAAAGCTGCTGCCGGTTATTTGGCGGGATATGGCGATCCGGAATTTATTGATGAGTTGAATACTTTTACCTTACCCATGCTGGCTCCGGGCCATTACCGGGCTTTTGAAATTGTGGGCGATAGTATGTTACCTACCCCCAGTGGCAGTGTAATTGTAGGCGAAAAAGTAGATAATCTGGAGGAAGTGAAAAATACCAATACCTATGTAGTGCTTTCTAAAAATGAAGGGGTAGTATATAAGCGTATCATTCGCAATACCAAAGCCCGCAATACATTAACCCTGTTGAGTGATAATCCGGTGTACGAACCCTATTATGTAAATGCCGAAGATGTGCTGGAGGTTTGGAAAGCCGTGTACATTCTTCAAAAAGCAGCACCCGCACCCCGCTGGGATGTAAATCACCTAGCCGGTATGGTAAATACTTTACAGGAGCAAGTAAGCAGTTTGCAAAAGAAGTTCAACTAGGGGGTAGGGGGTATTGTTTTTAAGGGGTTATTTTTTTATAGGCAGCTTACCCAAAATATTTTCGGGCAACCCGATATGTATTGCAATGGGCTTCTACAATGGTTTTTATTTCAGGGGAATATCCTCCGCCCATCGCGACTGTAACGGGTATGTTTTGTTGTTGTAATTGCGAGAATACATATTCATCCCGCTCTTGGCAATCTGCCAGGGTTAGTCGCAGTTTTCCGAATCGGTCCGTTTCCAACACATCCACCCCCGATAAATAAAAAGCAAAATCGGGTTGCAGACTTTCTAAAACGCCCGGTAAATGTTGCTGAAGCAGATCCAGGTATTCTTTTCCATCGGTACCATCTTTCAGGGGTATATCTATATCCGATTGTTCTTTCCGAAAAGGATAATTATGGGCACCATGCATGCTTAGGGTACATACTTTTTTTTCCTGTGCAAATATTTTTGCAGTGCCATTACCCTGGTGCACATCTAAATCGATGATGATAATCTTAGTTGCCAGTTGCTGATCTAACAGATATTGGGCGGCTACTGCCATATCATTTAAAATACAAAAACCCTCGCCCCGGTCGGCAAAAGCATGATGCGTACCACCGGCAACATTCAGGGCAACGCCCTCTTCCTTTGCCAGCAGGCAACAATCAATGGTTGCCTTGGTGATCATTTTTTCGCGCAGCATCAGTTGCTCCGATTGCGGAAATCCGATACTCCTTTGTTCGGAGGCGGATAAGCCCAGGGTATCTATTTTTTGTAAGTACTCCGTTGTGTGAATCCTTTGAAGGATATCGTTGGAACAAACCCCTGGCTCAATAATTTGCGAAGCATCTATCGTACCGTCATGTAATAGTTGCGCCGGTATCAGCTCATATTTTTGCATGGGGAATCGATGATTCTCAGGCAGCGGATGGGCGTATATCGGGTGATAAAATATTTTCATTGCGTGTAGTAGCCGGGTTCGAAAAAATTATAAATAGGCAATCATATCTTCATCACTGCATCATTTACAATAGCAAATACTTCCTGCGATTTTTTTGGCTGCACCATCGCCATACCACTGAAATAACTAAATGCCGGTAAGTAAAAATGCGGGCGTGCAAAGTAAAAACAAGGGAATCGCAAACTTTGTTTACCCTTTCCCGTAACAGCCACCCCGGGATGCAAGTGGCCACTTATCGTGATATTTTCCTCCTCACCTGCCGAAACAACATCAGCCGCATCGTGTACAAAAGTAAATGGAGGAAGCAGCCATTGGTTATTAAATACCTGAATCTTGGCTTCCTCATACCAAACGTTCGCTAATATATCGTGGTTGCCCTTGATGAGTGTAAAAGCGAGACTGCTAAAATCGTTTCTCCAGCGAAGCCATTGGTCTAGTTCCCGATTGGCCCTGCTATGAAACATATCTCCTACAATAATTATCTGCTCTGGATTGAAATGGGTAATCTGTTGTGTTAATCGATGTAAATCTTCCTTGGCAATTTCAGTGGGTACTGCAATGCCATTTTTTCTAAAGTGCCCTGTTTTGCCCCAGTGTAAATCAGATAGTACCAGTAACTTTTTTTCCTCCCAAAACATACAACGCTGTGGCGACAGCCAACAATGTTGATCGGCCATGATATGGAGAAGGGGAGGCGTTTGCATTCTATGTACTTAGGAGAGGTGCAAAGTAATTGAATCTTTATTTACGAAGTTGTATTTGCATCTTTTTAACCCGATCTTCCAATTTCTCGGTAGATAAATTATTCCGATTAAGTCCATCAGCAATAATGGGAAAAGAAAGTGGCGTTAATTTTTCGGGATAGCAAATTTTTATCGGGTTAGTTTGAATTCGATTAAGGGCTTCCCGTAACCTTACTTCTTCCATTTGTTCTAGCATCACTTCCTGATAGGCTTGCCGCAGCAGGATATTTTCGGGGTCATAGTTTTGCAATACATTAAACAGCAACGAGGCGGAGGATTGCAAGTGCCTTGCCTTTTTGGCTTCACCCGGCATGCCTTGAAAAATCAGTCCTCCAATTACAGCGATATCCCTGAATTTTCTTCGGGCCATTTCCGTGCTATTCACGCTTATTTGTATATCGCCCAGCAGATTTTCTGTAGAGAACAGCGAATAAATATTTTCTTCATCTACAGGAATTGGCTGATCGCTCAGTAATTCAAATCCATAATCATTCATAGAAATAGAAAAACTAATAGGCAATATTTTGCCAATTCGGTAGGCCAACAGGGCGCTGAGTGCTTCATGTACCTGTCTGCCTTCAAATGGATATACCAACAGATGATATCCTTCTTTACTTCTGATATGTTCTATCAGCAATTCATTCTCGCGGGGGATATGCGATAAGGTTTGTTGTTGTTCCATCAACAAGTGCAAGGCAGCTATTTCGGGTTCGCTTTCATCAATCAGTACTTTGTTAAATGTTTTTCTCAGCAAGGCTCCCAGATTAGCACTTAAACTCATTCTTCCTCCCATCCAGGATGGAATAATAGATTTTTTTTGGTTGCTGAGTTTTACTAAGGCCGTCATATCTTTTACACCTATCAGTTCCAAGTTTCTGCCTGCCAGTGTGAATACATCCCCCGGCAGTAATTTGCTGATAAACCATTCTTCAATTACCCCCATGTATTTTCCGCCGGTGGTTTTTACTTTTAACATGGCATCACTTACTATGGTGCCAATATGTAAGCGATGCCGCAAAATCATGCGCCGGTTGCTGCAATAAATTCTCCCATCTCTTTCTTGCAACTTTTCGAATTCATCGTATTGTTGTAACGCTTTTCCACCTCGAGTAAGCAAGAAAATAACGTCATTCCATTCTTCCTGGCTGATGGAAGAAAAGCAATGGGTACTGCTGATTTCAGCGAGTAATTCCGCAGGATTAAAGCCCTGTCCGGCCGCGATTGTACAACAATATTGCAACAACACATCAAAACACAGCACCATCGGTTCTTTGCTTTCTACGGCCGACTGTTCAATGGCAGTTTTTAAGGCTGCCACTTCTAATAATTCTAGGGTATTGGTGGGTAAAAAATAAATTCTGCTGGTTTCGTGGGGACTATGTCCACTTCTACCCGCTCTTTGCATAAATCGGGCAACTCCTTTGGGAGAGCCTACTTGAATCACGGTATCTACTGGTCTAAAATCAACCCCCAAATCTAAACTGGAGGTACAAACAACGGCTTTCAATTTTCCGCTATGCAAAGCTTCTTCTACCCACAAACGAAGGGCGGGTTCTATGCTACCATGGTGCAATGCGAGAATGCCTGCTAGATGTGGGGCTTTATGGAGTAAGGTCTGGAACCAGATTTCACTCATCCCACGGGTATTGATAAATATGAGGGTGGTATTGCTTGCTTCAATTACTGGCAGCATTTTTTCTGCCATGCGAATGCCTAAATGGCCCGACCACGGATATTCTTCCAGGTCGTCGGGAAAAATTGAATGCACGGAAATATTTTTTGGCAGGTCTGCTTTCACCAGATGTCCTTCCTTACCCGTTGGATACAACAACACTTCCATAGCCTGCACCAGATTGCCAATGGTGGCACTAATGCCCCAAACCATGGGTTGATGATTTTCTTTTCTGGCAGCAGTAATTAATCGGGCGATGGCCAATTCGGTTTGTACTCCTCGCTTATTGCCCAGCAGTTCGTGCCACTCATCTACGGCTATTACTTGTAAGCTATTCGCCATTTTCTCATGATCGGCATGGGTAAACAGTAGGTGTAAACTTTCGGGGGTAATGATGAGTACTTCCGGTAATTGTTTTTTTTGGGCTGCTCTTTCTTTGGGGGTACTGTCTCCATTCCGAATCCCTACTTTCCAGTGCAGATCTAAGGAGGCAATCACTTCCTCCATTGCTCGGGCGATATCTTTTGCCAGTGCTCGCAAGGGGGTAATCCAAATTAATTGGAGACCTGTATTTTTAAGAGTTGAATAGTCTTCCGGATGTTGATTGATCCAGCGAATCAGCGTACCCAAAAAAACTGCATAGGTTTTACCACAACCGGTAGGGGCGTTTACCAAGCCACAGCCCGATTCGCTGATTAATTTCCAAGTGGATTGTTGAAACGCAAAGGGAGTTCTACCAGTTTTCTGTAACCAGCTTTCAATTATTTTCGTACCCAAATCTACGTCACTGCTCATGCTAATTATTGAGTCCGCTTATTTTTTGCCGAGCTGCATTTTTCACTGCAATATTTTACCGACTCCCAATTGCGCGCCCATTTTTTTCGCCAACTGAAAGGTCGGTTACAACTGATACAGATTTTTGAAGGGAGATACGATTTATTTCCTTTGGCAGCACCCATAGATACAGTATGGTGAATTATTCTTTTACCGTTTTAATCAGTCCATCCTGTTTTCGAATAAAATAAATCTTTTTGTTCTCAAGGAATTCAATAGAACCATCCGACAACTTATTGGCTCTGACTTCGAAGTCGTTGAGCAGTCTGAATTCCTTGTCTGAAAGGTGTTGCAGGATGTTATTGGGGTATTTAGCCAAGAGTTTACCAAAATGATACATGGCTTCAAATCCTTTGAAAACCATATCTCCGGCTTTTCCGGCTAATTTATTTTTATACGCTGCCGAGATATTATTTACTGCCTTCTCGTTGTTTTTGAGTTGAAAGTGGCTGGTATAAATAATTTCCATAAACTTGCTGTAATCTTTTCCCGATTCCCAGGTGGGCATGCCGATAATCACCGACCGATAAGTTTTAGCAGTTCCAAGTGTGCGCGTCAGGTTAAAAGCAAATTCATCCTGCAACGATCCGCAAATAGAAATATTTTCCTTGGTACTGTCGAGTGATACTAGAGCTTCCTCGGGCATAAAACCATCCCTTAGTTCAATCGTATTTAATTTGAGTTTGGTGCCGGGTGTTTTTTTATTCAACTCTTCCAGGGTTTGTTGAATCATATCTTCTGTGGCA
>CAIUKP010000409.1 GCA_903899675.1 uncultured Bacteroidota bacterium
ATTTTGTAAACTAATCATATACCCCTCCCTGACTTTGTAAGAGACCGAATTTTCTTAATAAAAACAAGAAAAGCGGTGCTCCAATTAAGGAGGTGATAATGCCAATAGGAAGCTCTGCCGGCGCAATTACCAATCGGGCAAAAAGATCGGTTACACATAAAATAATCGCACCGCCAATGGCTGCCGCAGGAAGCAATATGCGATGATTGCTTCCCAGTAGCATCCGTAAAATATGGGGGATAATCATACCCATAAAAGCAATTACGCCAACAAAGCAGGTTAAAACAGCCACCATAATCATATTAACAACCATTACTTGCTTTCTGATTTTTTTTACATCAGTACCCGCATATATAGCATCATTATACCCCAACATAAGGGTATCTAGCTGATTGGCTTTTCTAAAGCAAAAGAACCAGCAGGGAACTACACAAACTACTATTAACATGCACTGCAGCCAGTTTACGCCAGAAAATGATCCGAGGTTCCAGAAAGTTATGCTGCGAGCCTGAGGATCTCTTGAGAAATAGCTGATTAAACCAATTAAACTAAGGGCAACTGCATTTACCGACATACCAGAAAGCAGGAGTGAACTGGTTGAAATTATTTGTTGGGTTCCGGCAAATTGAATAACAAAATAAGTAGCTAGAGCGGCCATCAGAAAAGCCATTATGGGCTGCAACCAAATTACAGGAATCACAGAAAAAATTACTGGAAACCAACCTGCAAATGCAATTACCAACGATGCACCCAAAGCAGCCCCTGCACTGGTACCCAACATACCCGGCTCAACAATCGGATTTCGGAATACAGCCTGCATCAAAACCCCCGATACAGATAAGATAGCCCCTCCCATTGCACAAACAATCACCCGGGGCAGTCGTAATTGCATAAATACCGACTGCTCAATGGTAGCAGGTGGAATACCTTTAAAGGTTGCTCCCAAACCCTGCAGCATGTCTGACCAGGAAAGAGGCACTGCCCCTAAGCGCAAAGAAATGCCCATTACTAAAACTAGCATCCCTGCCAATAAGCATAGTATTTGTGCCGGACGATTACTCATGTAAATCGGGATGAAGTAGGTGCATAATTTGCAGAATGTTCTGGGAGGTGCGGGGTCCAAAGTATACCAAATCATGTTCCATCACCTTGAAAATTTTTTTGTTTTTGTAAGCATTGGTTACGGCTACCCCGGGCAATTGACTAAAAGCCTCCGCACCACCTAGTTTTTCAAATCCCACATCGGTAGCCAAAATAATATCGGGATTTGCTTTTGCAATGGCTTCGGCACTTAAATCTCTCGATCCCATTCCATTGTAAGTAGCAATCCTTCCCCCGGCGGCTTCAATCATTTTGTCGGCCGCCCCTTTTCTGCCACTTAATATAAAAAATCGATTGCTTGCCTGACCATACTGAATAACCATAACAGTAGGGGAATCAACACAGTTCTTTCGGAGCAATTGTTGCTTGGCTAAATCCAAATCCATTTGATGAAGTATAGAGTCTGCTTTTTGGGGCACGCCAAAATATTCGGCCAACATTTTTAGCACTATACGGGCACTGTCTAAAGTATTCGACTGTGGAAATACTTTTACGGTAAGTCCCGCTTTTTCTATTTGTGGAATCACCTGATCCGGACCAATATCGTTGCTGTGTAAAACGATTGTAGGCCGAAGTGAAATGATACCCTCCGGATTGAGGGCTCTGTGATACCCAACACTGGTAATGGTTGCGGTACTATCAGGATAGTTGCTGGTTAAATCGCGCCCTACTATTAGGGATCCTTTTCCCAAAGCAAAAATCATTTCGGTTAGATGTTTTGATAAGCATACTACTCTTACCGAATGATCACCCTTGTTTTTGTTAGAAGAAAGGCTATTACAGCCTAAAATGGCAACAAATGCTATTAGTGCAATGAGACCGGAGGCAAATATTTTCATGTTAAAAAGTATATTTTAGTTGTAGAGAAAATGCTCCATTAATTTTATCTGGGGCCGGCACATATGCATCCGGTAACTGATTTACAAAAACCATGGTGGCATATTGGGTATTGGTAATATTATTCAGCAGATAACTGGCGTCTAACATCCAATGGGAGGAAAGTGTTTTCTGATAACCCCATTTCGTATTGAGTAAGCTATACGAAGCCGTTGAATTTACTCCATCAGCCGTAATGGGAAATGCCTCTTTATAGTTCAATACAATATTTCCATACCAGCCGCCCTTCAATTTTACATCAACGCCTATATTGGCAACCAGGGGTGCTACGCCGGCAACAGATTTGCCATCATAATTCGCAACCACCACACCAGTTCGATTGGCATTCAGGGTTTGAAAACTATATACCACATATTTAGCATCACTTAGGGTTAGATTTCCAAAAGGCCTGAGCAATTGTAACCATCCTTTCTCATTATCTACCCACTGATATTTCAACAGCAATTCTACTCCTTTGTGTACTTGTTTACCTCCATTGGCCACATAAGAATAGGCGGTAGTATTTAATGCACCATCCAGTGGAACGGCAATGGCCGTCATTTTATCAAGGAAGGTGGCCATAAAGAGCGCCAACTCATAATTCAATTTACCTTTTGCAATTCTGCCCTTGGTTCCCAGTTCAAACTGGTCGCCCCTTTCTGGTTTAAGACCGGTATTGAGTTTTCCGGTGGTAGGTATAAAAAAATAAGAACTTACGGGTGCTTTATATCCTCTGTTGAATGAAGCATAGGCAGAAATCTTATCATTGAAAACCTTATTGATCGCCAATTTTGGAGACAACATCGATCCATATTTTGCAGAAAAATTAGTTGCACCCAAATAGCCTGCAACATAAAATCTATCATTCAATTCTATCCGCATATTGCTATATCCCAGACCTGCAGTTAGGGATAATTGATTGGGTAAACCCAGCGTCCACTCAGTAAAATACGATCCCGTAGCTGATAGCGTTGCTTGGTTACTGCGCATGGCTCCAATTATCCAATACGCATTGGTATTATTCGGATTAGCCACCATATTGTATCCTATAACTGAAGCCCTTTGTTGCTGCAACTCTAAACCGGTAATCCCGGAAAGCGTTATGCCATCTTTTAAGTTCAGCTTTACATCCAAAGTAGTTCTCACCCCAAAATTTAGCGGCAGCTTATCCGTCCAACCACCGGCCGAACTTGCATTTGCATTCATGCCAGTTCCAAAAACATTTAAGTTATGCGTTACTTTATCCGACAGTTTAAAAGAATGACCGATGCCGGCCCTAAAACTGATAATCTCGCTATGGGCATTCCGCTTTATATATTCAGGATTCCCAGAATAATCTCTATTGGCAAACTGCGCCAGGGTTAATTCTCCTCCCCGCTCATCGTAACTGTTGCTGTATCCTGC
>CAIUKP010000410.1 GCA_903899675.1 uncultured Bacteroidota bacterium
ATGCCATTTACAAAATGTCCGCTTTGAGGGGTACTATAAGCTTTGGCGAGATCGATGTATTCGTTAATAGTAACCTTGGTTGGGATAGTTTCAAAAAATAATAGCTCACACAAACCCATGCGCATCAAAATCATATCCAATACTGCAATCCGGTCGGCATCCCAGTTTTTTAGTTTCGGATTAATCAGGGTAGAACAGAATTCCTTTTTCTCAAGGGTAGTTCGAAGCAAATCTCGGGCAAAAAACCATTTTTCATCACTCACCATTTCCCGGGTATTATAAACACCGGGTTTGTGCAGGTAATTCATCACCAATTGCTCTAACATTTCACCATCATCATCCCAGTTCGGATAGAACTCTTCGAGGTGGAGACAGAAAGATTCATCGGGGAGTAATACTTGTGAAAAAAGGAATTTGATAATATCTCTGTCCTGGTTCTTATCCCGCGAACTTATGGCGATATAAGCTTGGTATTCGGGGGTTTCCGCGAGCAGATAATACATTTTTTTCAGCAGCTCGGCATCCATCTTCAGGCCGGGTTTGTCTTTCTCTACGGATCTTTTAAAATCCTCATTTTCTAAAATAGCCCAGATGGTAAGGTTACCGGAAATTTTGGTATTTACTTCCATGTCTTCCCGGGAAGGCAGGTTTTTAGAACGCCGATGCCGCGAGTCTTCCTCGGCAAAACGGGCTACTTCGGTAACAAAATAGAGCAGGTAAACAAATAATTCGCGAGACTTGTCTAGATTCTTCTTCAGCAGCTGTTCGGGTTGAACCACCGGAGTATCATCGTGGGTAGTCTCAATCATATAAATGAGCTGCATAACTTTTAACCGGATATTTCTTCTGCTTATCATAACTGAAAAGAACTTAGTAAGGCGGCGCAAATATAAGGATAATGGCGGGGTAGCAAAAAGTATTGATACCTGCGTTAAAAAACCGGTAGAAATTCTACCTTCGTGCCCGCTGGAAGAATGGCCGACTGTGCGGATGCTGTATGAAAAAATGACACGAAGGCCGACTTTTTCAGGGGAGTTACTGGGTATTGTATGACACACCGCGTATAACCTAGTAACAAAAAGATAGAAAAACTGAAATTTTGACTCATCCCTTTCCGTGGCATAATTATAGAGCGGTAAGGGTAATTCTCAAATAAATATAAAAAATCAATTACGTATGGCAAAAAAATTGAATGTTACTCCTCTACACGACCGAGTAATTATTAAGCCGGCAGCATCCGAGGAAAAAACAGCTGGTGGCATTATTATTCCGGATACGGCAAAAGAAAAGCCTCAAAGAGGTTCAGTGGTAGCTGTAGGAGCAGGTAAAAAAGATGAACCTATTACTGTAAAAGTAGGTGATACTGTATTGTACGGAAAATATGCAGGTACTGAAATTCAAGTGGAAGGGCACGACCTGTTGATTATGAGAGAAAGTGATATCCTGGCTATTGTATAAGCAGTATATTCTATTTAATATTTAATTCAATTATTTCTCTTAATCATTTGTATAATAATTAATTACGAAAAATTCGTAAAAATCAAATAACATGGCAAAACAAATATTTTTCGACATTGAAGCAAGAAACCGTATGAAGAAAGGGGTAGATACCCTAGCCAACGCGGTTAAAGTAACCCTAGGACCAAAAGGTCGCAATGTGGTTATTGAAAAGAAATTTGGAGCCCCTCAGGTAACCAAAGACGGGGTAACCGTAGCTAAAGAAATTGAACTGGAAGATCCCATTGAAAACATGGGTGCCCAAATGGTAAAGGAAGTAGCTTCTAAAACTGCTGATCAGGCGGGTGATGGAACTACCACTGCTACTGTATTGGCGCAGTCAATTATTTCTGAAGGACTGAAAAACGTTGCTGCAGGTGCCAATCCAATGGATTTGAAGCGTGGAATTGATAAGGCGGTTGCCAAAGTGGTAGACAGCTTAAAGAATCAATCTCAAACGGTTGGGAATGATACCAAAAAAATTGAGCAAGTAGCTACCATTTCTGCCAACAGTGATACTGAAATTGGCAAATTGATTGCTACCGCAATGAGCAAAGTTGGTAAAGAAGGCGTGATTACCGTTGAGGAAGCAAAAGGTACCGATACTACTGTTGATGTGGTAGAAGGTATGCAATTCGACCGTGGTTATATCTCTCCTTATTTCGTTACCAACAGCGAAAAAATGGAAGTTGAGTTGCAAAATCCTTATATCCTGATTTACGACAAGAAAATCAGTGCAATGAAGGATATCCTGCATATTTTAGAGAAAGTTGCCCAAAGTGGTCGTCCTTTATTAATCATTGCCGAAGATCTAGAAGGCGAAGCATTGGCTACCCTGGTAGTAAACAAACTGCGTGGCACCCTGAAAGTGGCAGCTGTTAAAGCTCCTGGTTTTGGAGACCGCAGAAAAGAAATGCTTACCGATATCTCAATCCTCACAGCTGGTATCGTTATCAGTGAAGAGCAAGGCTTTAAACTAGAAAATGCTGATTTAAC
>CAIUKP010000411.1 GCA_903899675.1 uncultured Bacteroidota bacterium
AGTTCGATTCTCGCCGGGACCACATAAACTTTTGATGTCAGTTCCCTGCCTGCCGGCAGGGATTCCTGTCGGGACTACTTGTTATTTTTGAAAAAAATATCATCTTATGATTTTTTATCTCTGTTTGCTTTTGGGGGAGGTAAAAAGTTTTCACCCGTAACAACATTTTTACCTGTTTTTGCTTCCAACTCCCTTCTTGCATTTTTTGCTATTGCTCCGCCTTTTTTACCCGCTTTCGCATTTTCATTTACACCCTTTGCATTTTCAGTTTCTGCAATTTGTCTGGTCGATAATTCAGCCAATGCCGTAAAAAGCAGTTCCGCCTCGTTCATATGATCTCTTAGGTTTTGAGATTTTAAGCCTTTGATTTGTTTGTGCGCTTTTACAGTTATACCTGTCCACTCCTGGTGAATGATATTGGTCAAAAAGGCAAACTCATCTTTTTGCGTTACACCACTTTCTTTCCAGAAATCAGTTAGTTTATTCCGCGTCTCCTGTCCAGTCATCCTTTGCTGAATCCATTTTTCACTTCGTCCCATCTTTTGCCAGTTTTCTCTCGCCCGATCCATACTTAGACTTGGATCCTGAATTTCCTGCAATCGCTCATAACCAACTTTGGAAAGCCATTGTTTGAACGGTTCGGCCTTGGGTGAAGGAATAGACTGAATGATTCTGAAAATTAGTTCTACATTGCCTACGTCAGTTTTATAAAACTTCCCATCCTCTGCCTGCATTTTCAGTTGGTTACAATTTGTAACCAACTCATTCCCCTCTTTCAACAGCCTGCTTTTCAATACTTTCCAATAATTTCTTGCCCTAGAAACGCTTGGCTGATTGGTTAGAATGCCAACGATATCCACAACGCTGAAATACCATATTTCTTTTTCAGAATCATAGTGACTTCTTACTTTTTTATCTTCAAATAATTTAATATTATTCATCTCAGCTTTTTTCAAATATACACAGGTATTAGGAATGAAAAGACTGAAGAATCAAACTAATATTACTTTCAAATCCTCTACCCAAAAGTTCGAAATCAGGCCTGCAGGGACTACCATAAACTTCTAATGCCGTCGCTGATGATGCGAATTCCGCGCATACCTGTAAATGACTTTTGGTAGGAACTCGCGAGTGTGATACTTTAATATCTTACGTATAGGGATAAGTTCCCCTGCTCTGAACTAAGAGGCCATTATAATACTCACCCTCACTTCGGGTGTTTAGCCATGCTTACTCTATTGCGGTGCAAAAACCCTTTTCAGCACATCACTCGTTCTTGCCAGTGGATTTTTCCGAATTTCTCTCTCCTCCACAGCTACGTAATGAAATAACCCCTGAAGAGCCCTTTCTGTTACATAGCCCGTTAAATCAGTATTTACAGGTGTTCTCGAGAACCGATTGGTGGTCGAAAAAAAATCTTTCCAAAGTTTAGTGGCACCCGTTTTCTCAAGCGCCTGCTCGATAACCGGTGTGAACTGACTGGTGAGTTGGGCACTGCAGGTGCGGCGTAAAAATTGAGTGGCTGCAGTATCAGCACCTTTCACAATTCCCAAAGCATCAGTAACATTCATTTGCCGTATGGAAGAAAGAAAAATTGTACTAGCATCAGCGCAGGCAGTTTCAGCAGCCCTGTTCAAGCTGGTAATGAGATTATCAGCTTGCTTCCCCAATCCAAATTGCCGGGCCGTTTTCTCCACTGACTGAGCTTCCGGGGGTAAAAGAATTTTTACTGCCGCATCCTGTAAAAAACCATTTTCCTTTGATAACCTACCCGAAGCTGTTTGGACACCTTTTTCCAAAGCCTCTTTTAACCCCGTAACCATTTCCCCGGAATTATTACTACTTCCTTTACCCTTTAACAAATCAAGTGGATTCTGGGCATTTATATAACAGGGGGAAGAAAATAAAAAAAGAATAGAACATACAACGCTTCGCATAGCTGAAGAATTTAAAATATTTTTAATCATAGCTTAGTACTTATCTGTGTTAGACAGGTGTTACACAAATTACATGCCGCAAATAAGGGTTTCTTATTCGACTGGGAATGTAGGTCCCCATTACCAATGGCAA
>CAIUKP010000412.1 GCA_903899675.1 uncultured Bacteroidota bacterium
ATAACCACAAAAATGTCTTTAATTGTTGACTTGGGAAACTTCTCTAGATAATTCTACAAAAAAGCCCCACGAGATTGTGGGGCTTCGTGATTCGGATTGGATTCGAACCAATGACCTACTGCTTAGAAGGCAGTTGCTCTATCCAACTGAGCTACCGAACCGATTCGGCGGCAAATGTACAAATTATTATTTATTTCCTAGCTGTTAACCCTTTCAAGAAAATCCTTAATTTGTGCAAAAATCAACTATATGAAAAAATTTTTACTCCTAATTATTTCCGCGCTTTTTTCAGGTTTGCTGTTTGCTCAACCTGCTGAAACCTATATTGGTGAAAAGGTGAAAGTAACTTTTCCGGGTAAACCCGATAGTGCAACAAACCCAATGGGAGCAAAAATTTTGAGCTATAAAAATGATCCCACTAAAATTTGTGCCGCATTATCACTCGATGTAGCCCCGATGGGACTTTCTGCTGATATGGTTGCTTCAATGGGTGATGGACTATGGGATCAAATTAAAACTCCTATGATGTCTCAAATGGGAAATGTAGATATCTTAAAAGATGAGGTAATTCAATTCAAAGGGAAAAGCTGCCTAAAAGTAGAGCTAGACATCAGTAAGTCATCTGCTGAAAGCTTAAAAGGTAAAAAAATGTATATGCTTTGCTTTTTTATCGGCTCTGTATTGCATCAGTTGAATGTAACAACGCTTACCGATACGGATATGAAAGCAGACGCAGAAGCCTTTTTCAATACCCTTACTATCGAATAAAGCACCTATAAATAGTCGAATACGGCTACGAAACAAGGAGAGTGCCTGAAAGATTTCGTACCTTCGCAACGGATTAACCTGACCATCCATGAGCGAAGAAAAGAGTTTGCATTTTATTGAAGAAATTGTAGAAAACGATCTGGCTTCGGGAAAGTACAAGTCGATACTAACCCGTTTCCCGCCTGAACCCAACGGATACCTGCATATTGGGCATGCCAAAAGCATCTGCTTAAACTTTGGCCTAGCCCTAAAATATGGAGGAGAAACCAATCTGCGGTTTGATGATACCAATCCGGTTACGGAAGAAATCGAATACGTTAACAGTATTCGTGAAGATGTTAACTGGCTGGGCTTTCAATGGGCAAGAGAACGGTATGCCTCAGATTATTTCGACAATTTATACCAATTTGCCGAACAACTCATTCAACAAGGCCAGGCTTATATAGATGACAGTACCCCCGAAGAAATCGCACAGCAAAAAGGTACACCTACCCAACCCGGCACTCGAAATGCATTTGCCAATCGTGGGATAGATGAAAATCTGCAACTGTTCCGCGAAATGAGGGAGGGCAAATACCCTGATGGTAGCCGGGTATTACGGGCAAAAATTGATATGGCATCTCCCAATATGATAATGCGGGATCCTATACTCTATCGAATTAAACATGCCAAACATCATCGTACGGGAGATAAGTGGTGCATTTATCCTATGTACGATTTTGCACACGGACAAAGCGACTCCATTGAAAATATTACCCATTCCATTTGTACGCTGGAATTTATACCCCACCGCGATTTGTATAATTGGTGTATTGAAAAACTGAATATTTTTCCCTCCAAACAATATGAATTTGCTCGATTGAATATGACCTATACGGTTATGAGCAAAAGGAAACTGTTGCAGTTGGTACAGGAGGGGCATGTAAATGGATGGAACGATCCCCGGATGCCTACCATCAGTGGAATGCGTCGCAGGGGCTATACGCCCGAAAGTATCCGGGACTTTTGCGAACGCATCGGCATTGCCAAAAGAGAAAACCTGATTGATGTAGGATTATTGGAATTCTGTGTACGCGAACATTTGAACAAAATTGCCCTACGCAGGATGGTGGTATGTAACCCCCTTAAAATAGTGATAACTACTCTGGGCAATGAAACGGAATGGTTACAAGGGGAAAACAATCCAGAAGATACGCAGGCAGGACATCGACAAATCCCCTTTAGCAAAGAATTGTACATCGAGCGGGATGACTTTATGGAAAATCCTCCGAAAAAATATTTCAGATTGGCACCCGGGCAAATGGTGCGTTTAAAAAATGCATTTATCATCCGCTGCGAGGAAGTGATTAAGGATGCTGCTGGAAATGTTACAGAAGTGCATTGTTCGCATATACCCGAGAGTAAAAGCGGAGCAGATACCTCCGGAATTCATGTAAAAGGAACCCTACATTGGGTGAGCAGCGCACATGCCATTCCAGTTCAGGTAAATTTATACGATCGGTTATTTAAAGTAGAAGATGTGGCCAATTCAGTTGGAGATTTTAAAGATCATATCAATGAGTCGTCGGTGCAAACAATTGCGGTAACATTCGCAGAACCAGCACTGGCTCAAGATCCACCCAATGCACGCTTTCAGTTTATTCGGATGGGATATTTCTATGCCGACAGTGAGCATGAACCTGGTAAATTGATTTTCAACCGAACGGTAACCTTAAAAGATACCTGGGCGAAAGAAGTTGCCAAAGGGTAATCCAATAGTTGACTACCTATCGAACCAAACCTTTTTATGGATTTGTATTCTGCATTTACCCAACACTGGCAAGAAAAATTTGCTGTTCATGTTCCTGCACAGGATGCCCTATTGGTGGCCGTAAGTGGGGGAGTAGATAGTATGGTGCTGGCGCATTTGTTATTGCATATGGGATACCCAATCCAATTGGCCCACATGAATTTTCAATTAAGAGGGGAGGAAAGTGAAAGAGATGAACAATTTGTAAAAGATTGGGCCAATAAAAATAAAATCCCGCTTCACGTAAAAAAATCAAATGCTGCCGAATATGCCGAAACACACTCGGTATCCATACAAGAAGCCGCCAGAAATTTACGCTACGAATGGTTTAGGGTTATACAGACAGATCATTCTAACAAGCAAAGCAAGGTTTGGTTAGCTACTGCCCACCATGCAGACGACAATATAGAAACTTTGTTATTGCATTTGTTTCGGGGCACGGGATTAGAAGGGTTGGCAGGCATTCAACCCCTGAGAAAAAAAGAAGCCCTGATTCGACCGCTGCTTACTATTCCAAAATCAGATCTGCTATCCTATGCAACCGCCAATGGGATTGCTTTTGTAGAAGATTCTTCCAATGCCCACAATCACTATACCCGCAACCAGGTGCGCAATCAGTTGATGCCGGTGATACAGGAAATTTTTCCGGATGCCCCCTCACAGATGTTGGCCAATATTAATCGGTTTAGGGAAGGCATACAGGTATATCGAAAAGCGATAACCACCCAGATAGAAAAAATAACTACCCTTCACGGTGCCGAACAACATATTCCGGTGGAAGCATGGAAAAAATTAGATCCTATCCATACCTACACCTGGGAAATTATTCAAGCTGCCGGATTTCATCCTGCACAAATACCAGCGGTTTTGCAGTTGCTGGAAGCTCCAACCGGTAAACATTGTTTGTCATCCACCCACCGCATCATTCGCAACCGCAAACACTTAATTATTGCCCCCTTAGCGAATCAAATTCACACCCTGATTCAGGTAGATCGTGCCGATAAAACCATTTCGTTTTCAAATGGAGTCATTAGTCTGGAAGCCATAACCTACAACAGTATACCTCAGCAAACACCCGACACAGAAGCCTTCTTGCAGGAAGCAGCATTGGAATTTCCATTATTAATTAGAAAATGGCAAACTGGCGACTATTTTTATCCCCTGGGCCTCAACAAAAAAAAGAAAATCAGTCGATTTTTAATCGATTGTAAAGTGTCGGCAACAGAAAAAGAAAAAGTATACGTGTTGGAGAGCAATCACAAAATTGCTTGGGTGATTGGCTATCGGATAGATCATCGCTTCCGACTACAGAAAACAGCGGGAACGGCATTGCACCTGCAATATCAAAAATAGTTCATCACTTCGGAAATGAAGTGTTGGATAGGTTTAAAATCTGTGAATAGTACAGTAGTGATAATCAGAAAAACAATCCCATACAAAGCACCCCATATATGGGCCGAATGGTTGATAGTACCCCGCCCTTTATTACTCAAATAAGCAGAAACCAGTAAAAATAGCGGACCAAAAATGAATGCGGGAATACCGATGGGGATGGGGAAAATACTTAAAGGCATGGTTGGGTATAGAAATATACCACAAAATATTACAGCAGATACAGCTCCAGAAGCTCCCAGACTATAATAATAATCGTCGTGCTTATGTTTTTCGAAACTGGGCATCATAGCAGTAGGAAGCGCAGTGAGGTAAAGCACTGCAAAAAAAACAGTTCCGGAAGCCCCATAAATATCCCGGAAGGCATCTTCCACCAAACCTCCAAACATATAAAAGGTATACATGTTAAATGCCAGGTGCAGAAAATCGGCATGAATAAATCCCGAACTAAAAAACCGATACCATTGACCACGCTGATCAACAGCGGGGGGATGAAAAATCATTTCACCCATCATTTGTTCATTAGAAAAAGCCAGAAAAGATAATAAACAGGTGACCAGCAGGATGATGATAGTAAAGGATAGCATTTTCGAATTTATTAGCCAAAAGATACCTCAAATGTAATTAGATGCAGCAACAATTCGGATACCATTTAGGCATGATGGTATTTTTCATTGCGTATAATGGTACAAGCCCTGTATAATTGCTCGGCAAGTATTAAACGAACCAGCATATGTGGAAAAACCAGATGGGATAAACTCCAGCAAAAATCAGCTCTTTTTTTAACTGCATCACTTACTCCGTAGGCTCCTCCGATTAAAAATATCAGGTTTTTGGTGCTTTGATCAGCATGTTGCTGCAATAAACTAGCCAGTTCGGGGGAATGCAAATTTTTTCCTCGCTCATCCAATAATATCAGTTTATCGGTTGGCTGTAACATTTCCAGCACTTTTTTACCCTCTTCCTCCTTTAAAACAGGTATATCCATATTGGCTGCCTGTTTGGGCGGAGAAAGAATATTCCAACTGAAAGGAAAGTAGTGCTCAATCCGGCCGGAAAAGAGCTGAATCCCTTCATCCACATATTTATCATGCGATTTTCCTATTGACCAACATTGAATTTTCA
>CAIUKP010000413.1 GCA_903899675.1 uncultured Bacteroidota bacterium
CCCAGGATATCTGCATAGCCTACCCCATCTACTTTTTTTAATTCCGTAAGTATATTGATGTCGGCAAAATTGTACAAGAAATTTACGTCGAGGTTGGTGTCTTTACTAATCAGGTTCACATACATCAACATATTCGACTCTTCTCTCGAAATCTTAATCCCTTCTTTAATAACCAACGGGGGTAGCTTATTATTAACTGCCGCCACGCGATTTTGTACGTTTACCGAAGCGATATTGGGGTCGGTACCTAATTTAAAAACTACGGTAATTAGGCAGGTACCATCATTTCCAGCATCGGAGGCAATATATTTTACACCGGGTACTCCATTTAATGCTCTCTCCAGTGGAATCACTACTGCCTTAATCATCAACTCTGCATTCGCACCGGGATATTCGGCTACAATACTAACTTTAGGGGGTGATATGGAGGGGAACTGGGTAACCGGTAATTGCAACAATGAAAGCGCTCCCAGTAATAAGATAATCAGTGATATTACTATTGAAAGAACTGGTCGGTTAATTAATTTATTGATCATTTGAAAATGTTATTTTATTGATAATGCTTGTCTGGGAGCAACATTTGTTGCCTCTATAATAGCGTCTTCTTTTGCACTTTGAATGCCTTCCAGAATAAACCTATCATTAACGGAAAGTCCACTTTCAATTACATAAATATTGTTCAGTTTTTGCTTAACAGTAATCAGGCGGGATGCTACTTTGTTTTTATCATCAACTACATACACATAAATTTTATCTTGTAATTCATAGGTAGCTTTCTGAGGAATTAATAAAGCATTTGGTAACAAAATTTTCAACTGTACCTTCCCTGTTTCCCCGTGCTTCAATAGATAATTCGGATTGGGAAACTTAGCCCGAAAAGCAATAGTGCCAGTATTTTTATCAAACTCACTTTCAATCGTTTCAACCATCCCTTTGTATTGATGAGGTTGGTTATTAGCCAGTAATAAACCAGCTGCCATTTTATTGTTGTTGCTATTTTTTGATTTAAAGTCGAGGTACTCGATTTCAGAAACATTAAAATAGGCATATACTTCTCGGTTATTAGAAATTGCGGTAAGCAGGGTACCCTCATCAATTAAACTTCCCTGTTTAAATTTCAAGCGATCAATCATACCATCAAAAGGGGCTCTGATTTTGGTATAGGTTACATACAATTCTGCTAGGGTTTCTTCCGACTTGGCCTGATCTAATTTGGCCAGCGCCAATGATAATTCCGTTTTAGAAACGATGTTCTTTTCAGCAAGCATTTTCACATTCTGTACTTCTAGCTCACATTTCTTTACTTCTGCACGGGCTTTTAACAAGGCTGCTTCATATTCAATAGGCCGAATGGTAAACAGCAGTTGCCCTGCCGAAACACGCTGCCCCTCATCAATATGAATCGTTTCAATAAAGCCCTTTACCTTGGCACGGATTTCTACATTTTGTAAAGACTGAATTTCAGCTACATACTCTTTGTTAACAAAAGTGTCCGTTAACAAGGGACTGGTAATGATAAATTTTCCTGCTTCAACAGGCGCTTCATTTTTAGATTTACAGGCAACAAAACCCATAATAATAATTAGTACAAGGAATCTTTGTAAGATTGTCATTTCAATAAAGTTTGGAAACAAAGGGGATAAATAGAAAAGTTTGTATAGCTAAATAAAGCCTATGCAAAAGAGCAGTTTAGAGAAGCATTAAATTCTGTAACTACAAAAACGAACAAAAAGGGGAATATCCTTATGATGATAAGGAGCAGTAGAAGCTTTGCTTGCCAGCCGTTTATGGGCAATGAGTACATCCCAGGCTATATAATTTGTAATACTTACTCTCTGGGAATTTTTTTTATCCTTGGTCATTCGCTCATTGTCATCCTCTTCTTCCAACAAAATATCTGTAGAAATGAAATTTGAACCAGGCGTAAGACTTTTTATTGAATGGGCAAATTTTTCAGTAAGCCGAGGACTATCCAACAATGAGCTACCGGATACCACAGTTGTGTAACCGAGCACAAAAAACAATATGGAAATCAGTAAACTATTCCTCAACATTTCAACAAATATAGCATTAGTAAAGCCAGATAATTAATCAACCACATTAAAAAAAATGTAAAATTGAAATTATTATTTGAAATATGATCATTCCAATAGTAAACAGGCAGTTACACCGAAAAAGAAGTACCGCAACCACAGGTTTTGGTTGCATTCGGATTGCTAAAAGTAAATCCGCGGCTGTTTAAGCCCCCTTGCCAGTCTATCTCCATGCCAAAAAGGTATAATTCATGACTCGGATTCATGATGCAGGGAATATCATCGATTGAAAAATGAACATCTCCAGCTTCCACTTTTTCAAATCCTAATATATAGGTCATACCACTACAACCGCCCCCCTTTACTCCCACCCTGAGTTGGGTAGCGCTATCAAAGTCCGATGCTTGCATCAGCCGCTTAATTTCTGCGATGGCACCTGAAGTAAAGGTAACCGGAGTATGTATGATTGTTTCCATTGTGTAAAATTTGAGATACAAAGGTAACTCTTTTGCGGATGACTTGAAAAAAATCAGTGCAACATATTAAAAATCAATAATTAACATATTAATAAAGAACTCTAACTTTTATAGTCTGCTTTACTTCGCGTAAAAGGGTAACGGCTTTTTGGGATAGTTTTTTATCTACATCCAGCACCACATATCCAATACGGGAATTGGTGGTTAGGTACTGCCCTACGATATTGATATTATTACTAGAAAGTGCTAGATTGATAGCACTTAATACCCCTGGAACGTTTTTGTGAATATGAAGAATGCGATGGGCATTTTCAACGGGTGGGAGTCCGATGGCCGGTACAGAATGCGAGCCATTGGTAATGCCTCTTTCGAGGTATTGGAACATTTTGCTACTCACATCTGCGCCAATATTTTCCTGAGCTTCTTCGGTGCTTCCTCCAATATGTGGGGTAAGCAGCACATTGGGCAACCCTTGGAGTGGACACTCGAAAGCATCGCCATTTTTTTCGGGTTCTACCGGAAATACATCTATGGCTGCGCCCGAGATAGCTTCCTGTGCCAGGGCAATAGCCAGGGCATCTAGGTCTACCACTTCCCCTCTTGCATAGTTGATTAGGATGGCCCCGTGCTTGGCAAATTTTAGCACACTGCGGTTGATCAAATTTTTAGTGAGGGAGGTTTCGGGTACGTGCAGAGAAATAATATCAGATTGCCCCATCAAATCTTTTAGGTTGCGTGCAGCAACGGCATTTCCCAAAGGCAAGCGGGTTTCTATATCGAAATACCGAACTTTCATACCGATTGATTCGGCTAGTACGCTTACTTGAGAACCAATATTTCCATATCCGATAATGCCCATAGTTTTGCCCCGCAATTCAAAACTTCCCTTAGCTTCTTTTTTCCAGATTCCTTCATGGGCCGCTTTATTTTTATCGAGAATTCGGCGAATTAATACGATGGATGCCCCAATTACCAACTCAGCCACACTGCGGGTATTACTGTAGGGTGCATTAAATACCACTACCCCCGCATCCGTTGCGGCTGCAAGATCTACTTGATTCACACCAATACAAAAACATCCGATGGCCTGCAACTTAGGGGCAGCTGCCAATACCTTTTTAGTAATGGTAGTTTTTGAACGGATACCCAGTAAATGCACATCTTTCAATTCTTTTATCAGCTGCTCTTCATTTAAAGCTCCTGATATTTTGCGCACATTCACATACCCATTTTGCTTAAAATGTTGTATGGCTTTATCACTGATATTTTCTAAAAATAATATCTGTATGCGTTCCTTTGGATAAC